>NZ_JACVTT010000035.1:0-43379 GCF_016624665.1 Stenotrophomonas sp. S39
CCCCCCCCCCCCCCCCCCCCCCCCCCCCCCCCCCCGGCCGCGCCCCCCCGCCCCAATTCGATTGCCACTGCATGAACATTCCCGCCCCCGCCGTCACCCGGCTGGCGATGGCGCTCGCCCTGGCGCTGGCCCCCGCGCTATGCGATGCGCGCACCGTCCCCGCCGGTTTCGAAGATCTGGTTGAAGGCCAGACCGAGCAGCTGGACGTCAGCCTGTTTGGCCAGTCGGCCGGGCTGTCGCCGGTGCGGGTCACGCTGGACGACGTGCAGCTGCTGGAGCCACAGCGTGTCGCCGAGGAGCTGGGGCTGTCTGCCGAAGCGCAGGCGGCGCTGCTGCCCGCACTGTCACAGCCGATGCCACGCAACAGCCATCTGGCCTGCCGCTACGGTGGCGCTGCGGCCGGCTGTGGCTACATGGCACCGCCCGAGGAGCCCACTGCCGTCAGCGCGCTCTACGACGAGGGCGAAGGCTCGGTGCGCCTGTTCGTGGCCCGCCAATGGATTCCCGGTGAAGTGCGCGAGCCGCATCGCTTCCACAGTGTCACCCCCAACGCCGAGAACGCGTGGCTGCACCGGCAGACGTTCAACATGAGCGGTGGCCGCGACTACCAATCACTGAGCGCACAGGGCGCAGGCACGCTGGGCGTGTTCGAGCGTGGCCACCTGGCGGGCGAGTGGAACTACAACCGCCAACAGTACCGCCACGGCGGCAGCAGCGATGATTTCCAGCTGGACAGCGCCTACTACCGGTACGACCTCGGCCAGGAGCACTACGTGCAGGCCGGCCTGATGGACCGCCGCAACCTGTCCAGCACCCAGGGCGGCACCTTCGCCTTCGGCATGCTGCCGCTGGACCGCTTCCGCGGCGTGCGCTTCGGCACCACTTACGCCTACGTGGATGCCGACGGTGCCGTGCAGGCGTCAGCACTGACCGTGCTGCTGGCGCGCGATGCGCGCGTGGATGCCTTCGACGGCGAGCGCCTGTTGCAGACCTTCTACCTGCAGGCGGGCGTGAACCAGCTCGACACCCGCAACTTTCCGATGGGCAGCTACAACGTCACCCTGCGTATCTACGAGGACGGCATCCTGGTGCGCAGCGAGGACGCGCCGTTCGACAAGGGCGGCGACTGGACCGACAGCCGCATGCAGTGGTTCGTGCAGCTGGGCCAGCGCGATGAGCGCCGCAGGAACACGTTTGACGGCGACCAGGCCCTGCATGCCGGCGTACGCGTGCCGCTGGTGCGCGATATGGCCGTCACCGCGGGCATGGCCGACATTGCCGGCTTCACCTATGGCGAAGTGCGGCTGGATGTACGGCGCCAGTTCTCCACCCAGGATGTGCGTGGCGCCTTCAGCGTACTGCGCGGCAGCGATGGCAGCAGTGGCCAGCAGCATCAGCTGTCCTACCGCCGCACGGCGGCATGGAACGTCTACCAGCAACGCATGCGCGGCAACGCCTGCCGCTTCCAGGACGATGCGCGCGACCGGCTGGGCTGCAGCGATTCGCTCAGCGCGTCGATGTCGCTGCCGGTGGCCGGCGGCAGTGCCTATGTGGGCTATACCCGCCGGCAGACCTGGCGGCCCGCGCGCGACCTGCCCGGCTTTGGCGATGACCCGCTGGACGGGCTGTTGCCGTGGTTGCCGCCCGACCCGCTGCGCCCGCAGCGCGAGGCCCAGCGCAGCCGCACCTGGCAGGCCAGCTTCAGCCGTACCCATCGCTGGGGCGAGTTCACCGTCTCCACCCGCACGGGCGTGTGGCAGCAGCGCAACGACGCCGCTGTGGGTGCAGCGGCAACGCGCGACCGCGGCGTATTCCTCAGCCTCAGCCTGAGCCGGCTGCAGCAGGGCGAGCGCGGCAACTCGCAGCGCCGCTACGCCGTGGATGCGCGCCAGCCCGAACACCAGCGCCCCGACGTGACCTACAGCGTGGCCCAGAGCCTGCGCCAGGACGTGGACGCCAACTACCGCGAAGTGACCGGCGAACTGCGTGCTACCAACAACGACGGCTACAGCGCCACGCTGGGTGCGCAGCTGCAGAACCCGTGGGGCCAGACCGGCGCCACGCTGGCCGGCTACCGGCAGCCGGGCAGCAACACGTATTCCTATAGCGCCAACCACGCCTCCAGCTTTGCGCTGAGCCGTCGCGGTTTCTATTGGGGCGGCGGTGCCACCGCCGATGCCGGCCTGGCCGTGCAGGTGGATGACACCGACGACCTGGACCTGAGCGGCCTGGCCGCCGAGCTGCAGGTGGGCGGCGCACGCCGCCAGCGGCTGAAGCTTGGCGAGCGCCGGCTGATGCCGCTGCAGGCCTACCAGAGCCACCGTGCGGAACTGCAGGACGCCAGCGCGCTGGAGGGCATCGCCTCGGTGCGGGTGACCGGTGCTTCGGGCATGCGCCCGCTGTTCCTGTCGCCAGGCCGGCTGGTGCGCATGCCGGTGCCGATCGAGGTGACCTACACCTTCATCGGCAGTGCGCGCGATGTGGCCGGGCTGCCGCTGGGTGGCGCCCGCATCCTCAACGCGCCGGTACCTGGCACCAGTGCCAATGGCGGCTTCGTGGCCGAGTTCCCGCGCTTTGAAAAAACGCTTTATCTGCTGCAGGACGACCGCCTGCTGCAGTGCCCGCTGCAGATACGCGAACGCCGCAGCGTGGTGCTGCTGGTGGGCGCGGTGCAGTGCGAACCGCTTGCCGTGGCGTTGTTGCCGCCGGAAATACGCCAGCAGGCCCGCGTGACCCGCCTGCTGCAGGAACAGGCATTGATTGCCGTTGTGCCCCAGACCGCTGCTGCAGGAGAGACGCCATGAGCCGGCGTATGTTGTTTGTGTGGATGCTGGTGTGTGCGCTGGCCGTGGTGGTGCCGAAGGCGTGGGCGCAGAGGCCGCCGCAGATGGACCCGCCGAGCGGGGTGATTACCCAGGACGTGGTGATGAGCTGGGATCGTTCGGCGATTCCGGCGGACATCGAGGTGTGGCCGCGAAGGACGCTGATCGCCCACGATCACCTTGACCCGTCGAAGCAGTATGGCGCGTTGTACTTTACGTGCCCGTCCGCGAGTGACTCGGCAAAGGGGCGGTGCCCTGTGGAGGATACACACTCGGCCACCTACGGCATTCCCAGTGATGTGCCCTTGGTGTTCTTGGAGCAACGCAGCGGCTATCGCACTGATGTTTCCATTTCTGTAGCCATCAATCGTATCGATCCCGCAGCGTCGTGCAATGCGGATTACTGGCATTCCAACGTCCAGACAGCCCACTCGTCTGACGGAAAAACCTGTCTTGGTACGCCTATTGTTGGGACGGGAAGTGCTATTGCGCTCGATAGCACTTCGCTGTGCAAATTCACCGCCGGGCACTGGAAAGGCACTCTCGAACTCCGCCTGCGTCGCCCACCATCCGAGCACCTCGCCACCTACATCTTCAACTTCGACTTCACGATCACCGACTACGACGCTGTCTCGATCTACCTTCCCGCGTTCGAGAGCGGCAACGCCAACGTCAACATGGACCTGCGCTACGACCCGATCAAAGGACAGATCGGCGGAAGCAAGGACGTGGACATGTGCCTGTACGACGGCCTGGGTTCGCAGAGCGAGTACCTCGGTGTCACGGTGCGGGACACAGGCTCAAACCCCAGTACTGGCGACGACTACTCGCTTTGGCACCGCGATGCGACCGGCGACGAACGCGAGCGCGTGAGCTTCAACGTCTGGTTGAACTATGCCGGCAGCATGCGCCGCATGCGCAACGGCGTGGAAGAGCAATTGCTGGGCGTCGACAAGACCGCGCTGCGGCTGGTGAAGCTACCCAAGCTCGACCAGCCCGTTTATTGCGTACCGACACCGATCACCCTTGAAACACCGGCCTTTACAGCCAGCAGCAAGCGCGAAGGCGTCTACACCGGTGAGCTGAAGGTCGAACTGCGCGTGCCCACCGTCCGGCCCTGATTCCTAAGGAGATACTCGTGAACAAATTCATCTACCTGCTGTTGCCGGTGGCGCTGCTGCTTGCAGCGCCAGCCCACGCCAATCTCACCGTCCACCCGATGCGCTCGTCTGTGGAGGGCAAGCGCAGCACGCAGATCCGTGTGTACTCGCAGTCCACCCAGGCGCAGTACGTGCAGGCCACGCTGCGTCGCATCGACAACCCTGCCAGCGCCGACGAGCAGGAAAGCGCAGTTGAGCCGCACGAGGCCGCCATCGCCGTGACGCCCGGCAAGTTCGCATTGGCGGGCGGCGGCAACCGCCTGATCCGCGTGATTCCGCTGCAGCCCGTGCAGAAGGAAACCGCCTACCGCGTGTACTTCGAGGGCGTGCGTGGGCCGGAAGAAACCGCAGTGGAAGGCGAAACCGGATCCCAAGCCAACGTAGGCGTCAGCCTGGTCTGGGGCGCACTGGTGAACGTGCTGCCCACCGATGGCGAGGTGGCGCTGCAGCTGCAGGGCAGCACGCTGCATAACACCGGCAGCCTGCGCGTCGGCATTACCAGCGTGGCCGAGTGCACCCGCGCGGGTGCCTGCACCGCCCACGACATCACCCACAGCCTGTACCCGGATGCCGCACTGGAACTTCCGTTCCAGCCGAAGCCCGGCAACACGCTGCAGCTGCGCTATCGCCTCACCCGCGACGGCTACCGCGAGCACGTGCAGACCGTCTCCGCGTCGGCAGGCTGATCCGATTCCATCTCTGTCCTGCGCAGGTGCGCAGGCCAACTTTTCCCCGTGTTGCTAAGGAGCTTCAATGAACCGCATCTATCGACGTATCTGGAATGCCACCCGGCGCTGCTGGGTGGTGGCCAGTGAACTGAGTTCGCCGCGTGGAAAGCCTGCGCGCAGTTCAAGAAGCGCCGCCTGCGTCGCGGGGCTTGTGCTGATTCCATTTGCGGCGATAAGCCACGCCGCCAGCGAACCCGACTGCACCGGAAGTGATGTCATCTGCGTGAATCGCGATGAGCCGACGGGGATTCACGACGATCCGCTCAGTGTGGCGTTCTTCGCTCCGCCCTTCGTCGCTGGCATTCTTGCCACTGGTGATACGTTGTATGGCAACGCAAGTACGAGTGGGGATCACAATTCGGCGTTCGGCGCGTCAACTGAGGCGCGTGGCTACGGCACCGCTATGGGCTTCGGTGCCAGTGCCATGTCCCATGGGGCTACGGCCTTCGGCGCCAATGCATATGCAAGAGGTCGCAACAGCATCGCGCTGGGTCGTAGTGCAAGCATTACCTACAGCGACGCCGATGAAGCCATTGCAATCGGATACAACGCCATGGCTGGAACGAACGCCACCAAGGGCGCCGTCGCCATAGGTGCGGGCTCACGTGCCCAGGACAATTCCTTGGCGTTGGGCTACAACGCCAGGTCGAGCAGCTGGGACAGCGTAGCCCTCGGCACCAGCTCCGTTGCAACGGAGTACCGAACGGTGTCGGTTGGCAGCAGTGACATCAAGCGCCGCATTGTGAATGTCGAGAAGGGCAGAATCTCAAGTGGGAGCAACGACGCCGTGACAGGGCATCAACTGTTCGAGACCGGAGAAAAGGTAACGGCCGCACAGCGACGCGCCGATCTTGCCTACACCAGTGCTGAAAGTTCCCAGAGAACTGCCGATAGTGCGCTGGTGAAGGCTGACAGTGCTTTGAGCACTACCGTCACCCTACGGGGCCTTATCGACCACGCGTCCAGCTCGGGAGAGATTCGAATCGGCAGGAGCAACAGCGGATCGCTGATTGACATTCGCAACAACGGTGGCAACGACCGCCGTATCGGAGGCGTTGCGGATGGGCAGGTCAGCGGGACCAGCCGTGAGGCGGTCAATGGCCGCCAGCTGAACATGACCCACGAACTCGCCAGCCAAGGCAAAACAGCTGCGACGGAGGCGTTGAAGACAGCGCAGGCAGCGACGTCCCGGCTTGATGGCGTCTCGTTGGCACTTGGCCAAGGGGCAAGTGCGAACGTCAATTCGGGGACGGCTGTAGGCGGAAATGCCATTGCAGGCCAGGATTCGGTCGCCTTGGGCAGTCGCTCCGAGGCCAAGCAGCCTGAGTCTGTGGCAGTGGGGAACCGCGCTGATGCATTTGCAAGGCATAGCACAGCGTTGGGAAGCAATAGCGCAACTATTGGGGCGGCGAGCACGGCAGTGGGCCATTCGGCCAGAGCTGGGGGAACTGGCGCGGTCAGTATCGGCTACCGCGCACGGGCGGACGGCATCAACTCCCTGGCGATCGGCGCATCTGCCAATGCTGCACACAGTGGATCGGTGGCGCTGGGAGACGGCTCGGTGACGGACGGGGTCGATCAGGTTTCGGTGGGGAACAGCAGCGCCGGGACGCTACGCAGGATCGTAAATGTGGCTCGGGGCGCGCTGTCAGCTACCAGTGCTGAGGCGGTAACGGGCGCGCAGCTGTTCGCCGTCGACGAGATGGCCCGTGGTGCCGAAACCCTGGCGCAGGGCGCGGCAACCGCTGCGGACAATGCAGTGGCCAAGGTAACGGTGCTGGAGGGGCTGGTGCGAGAGGATGGACCGTCGGGCAGTGTTCGCCTGGGTGGAAACAATTCCGGTTCCGTGCTGGATGTTCGTAACAAGAGTGATGGCAAGCGGAAGATCACTGGCGTTGCGGAAGGCGCGCTTTTTGCTGGTAGCACCGAAGCTGTGACGGGCGGGCAGCTGGCGGCAACCAACGCGAGCGTGGCTGGCGCGGAGACGTTGATTGCTGATATTGCGGCGCGCGTTGACGCTGCATCAAGGCATGTTGCTGTGGGTACACCCATCGATGATGAAAAGGCGCAGGCGGGACGTCTTGGAATTGCCATGGGCGACTCTGCAGTGGCTGCGCCCACCAAGGATGGAGCCGTAGCGCTTGGAAGCTATTCGCGTGCACTGGGTGAGAACTCTGTTGCACTGGGCCGCGCTTCTTGGGTTCACGACAGTGCCACCGATGGCTTTGCACTTGGTGTTCGGGCTGTGGTCGAGGAGCGTGGCGGGCTAGCGCTTGGTGCCGGTAGTGCGGTGAGAAAGACTGCGCTGAATGCCGTCGCTATTGGTGAAGGATCTGTCGCAACAGAGAGCCGTACAGCATCATTTGGCGATGGCGCACTGCAGCGCCGTCTGACTAACCTCGCCCGCGGTACCGCCGACCACAACGCCACCACCGTCGGTCAGTTGAACGACACCCTCGCCACCCTTGGCGGCGGCGCGAAGCTCGACCCTGCTGGCAACGTGACCGCTCCCACCTACACCGTGCAGAACACCCGTCAGCACACCGTGGGCGATGCGCTCACCGTCCTCGATGGCGCGGTGGTGCGCGCTTCCTCCCGCATGGACCGCGTCGAAGGCCAGCTCCGCTCCGTCTTCCAGGACACCCCCACCGCCCGCGCCGATGGCCTCAACCAGATCACCTTGGCCGGTGCCAACGGCATGATCCTCTCCAACGTGGGCAACGGCCTGATTGCGGCCGGCAGCCGCGATGCGGTCAACGGTGGCCAGCTGCATTCCATGCAGCAGCAGCTCAACGGCCGCATGGATGGCCTGGAGCAGCGCATCGACGGCCAGCCGCAGTCCCGGATGATGGCGCTGGCTTCCAATGAGTCGGGCACGCCTGCCACCCCGCCCGTGGCTGAAGAACCGGCTCCGCCCGCCAGCAACGACGACAAGGTCGCCGCCAGCACCGGCAACGCGCCGAAGTCCTCGCCGCAGCCCAAGGCAGAGGCGCCGGAATCGCCGAAGCCGCAGGTCGACACCGCCGAACTGGAGAAGATGCTGGCCCGTGCCAACGACTACAGCGATGGCATCGCCCGCGAAGTGGATGCGCGCCTGAACAAGATGGACAAGCGCTTCAACCGCATGGCGGCGATGAGCAGCGCGCAGACCGCGATGGCGATGAACACCGCCGGCCTGGCCACGTACAACCGCCTGGGTGCGGGCGTGGGCTATGCCGAAGGCGAATCGGCCATGGCGGTGGGCTACCAGCGCGTGCTGAACGAGAAGGGTTCGGCCACCTTCAGCCTCAATGGTGCCTTCACCAACAGTGGTGAGCGCAGCATGGGCGTGGGCGTGGGTATCGGCTGGTAAGCCGTGATGCCCCGGCGTGGTGTGCGGTTACCGTGCGCTGCGCCGGGGCTTGGACTTTCAATGGCCAGCCACCCTTACATGCCCAGATCGGACAGCCCGGGGTGATCATCCGGGCGACGCCCCAGCGGCCAATGGAACCTGCGCTCGCTCTCCTTGATTGGCATGTCGTTGATGCACGAGAACCGGCGCTCCATCAGGCCATCTGCACCAAATTCCCAGTTCTCGTTGCCATAGGAACGGAACCAGTTGCCCGAGTCGTCATGCCATTCATAGGCGTAGCGCACGGCAATGCGGTTTTCGGTGAAGGCCCACAGCTCCTTGATCAGGCGGTACTCAAGCTCCTTCTTCCACTTGCGCGCAAGAAACTGGCGGGCTTCTTCGCGGCCGCTGGTGAATTCGGCACGGTTGCGCCACTGGGTGTCGAGCGAATAGGCGAGCGAGACGTTGTCGGCATCGCGGGAATTCCAGCCGTCTTCGGCCAGACGGACTTTCTGGGTGGCCGATTCAAGAGTGAACGGAGGAAGCGGCGGACGGGACGGTTCAGCGGACACGGTGGGCCCTCCAATGGGGATGGATACACGGGTTACTTCAGCGGATGGGCGTTGCCCGGGCGCTAGCGCCTGGACTGTTTCAACAACACGTGCGCCACGTCCCTGGCATTGTCTGCAGCGCCGTAGTCGCCCATGACGCGCGATACGGTGATGGCACCTTCCATGAGAACCAGCAACTGCCGCGCCAGGGCGGCTGGCTGCTCGATACCCAATTGCCCGGTGAGCTCCAGCGTGTAATCGAGCAACTTCTGTTTGTGATGCCTGGCAATCCGGCGGATCGGATCGTCGGGGTTGCCGACCTCGCCTGCTGTGTTGATGAACGCGCAGCCGCGGTAATCCTCGGATTCAAACCAGCCCTTGAGCACCGTGAACATGCGCAGGATGCGCGCTTCGGCGCTGTCGGCCTTCTCGCACTCGTGCCTGAACCAGTCCAACCAGCGCACATCGCGCGCGCTCAGCGCCTCGGCGGCGACCTGGTCCTTGTTTTCGAAATGGCGGTAGATGCTCTTGCGCGCCACGCCGGAGGTCTTTACCAGAAGATCCATGCCGGTGGCATGGATGCCGTTCTGGTAGATCAGGGCCTCGGCGGTCGCCAGGATCTTCTGCTTGGTGTCGTTGGTGATGGTGTCCACGACGCCAAGGTAGAACGATCGTTCTACCCTGTCAACTGCCACGTGCAGGAAACAAAAAAAAGGCGGGAACGCCTGCGCGCCCCGCCCTTCTTCATCCACCATGGCCCAGCTGCCGGGCCGGAGAACCTGGGCCCTGCCCTTATTCCACCGTAACGCTCTTGGCCAGGTTACGCGGCTTGTCCACATCGGTGCCGCGCGCCAGCGCGGTGTGGTAGGCCAGCAGCTGCACCGGAATGGTGTGCACGATCGGGCTGAGCACGCCGGCGTGGCGTGGGGTGCGGATGACATGCACGCCTTCGGACTCGCTGAAATTGCTGTCCTGGTCGGCAAACACGAACAGCTCGCCGCCGCGGGCGCGCACTTCCTGCATGTTCGATTTCACCTTTTCCAGCAGGCTGTCGTTGGGCGCGATCACCACCACCGGCATGTCCTCGTCCACCAGCGCCAGCGGGCCGTGCTTCAGTTCACCGGCCGGGTAGGCCTCGGCGTGGATGTACGAGATTTCCTTGAGCTTGAGCGCGCCTTCCAGCGCGATCGGGTAATGCAGGCCACGGCCCAGGAACAGCGCGCTGCTCTTGCGCGCGAAGCGTTCGGCCCAGGCGGCAATCTGCGGTTCCATGTTCAGCGCGTGCTGCACGCTGCCCGGCAGGAAGCGCAGCTGCTCCAGGTAATCGGCTTCCTGCGCGGCATCGACGCGGCCGTGCAGCTTGCCCAGCACCACGGTCAGCTGGAACAGCGCGGCCAGCTGGGTGGTAAAGGCCTTGGTCGAGGCCACGCCGATCTCGGCGCCGGCACGGGTGTAGCAGACCAGTTCGCTGGCACGCGGGATCGCGCTTTCCGGCACGTTGCAGATCGACAGCGTGTGCGTGTGGCCCAGCGACTTGGCGTACTTCAGCGCTTCCATCGTATCCAGCGTTTCGCCGGACTGGGAAATGGTCACGATCAGGTGCTTGGGGTTGGCGTACGCCGCGCGGTAGCGGTACTCGCTGGCGATTTCCACGCTGCACGGCAAGCCGGCGATGGATTCGATCCAGTAGCGCGCGGTCAGGCCGGAGTAGTAGCTGGTGCCGCAGGCCAGGATCTGCACGCCTTCGATACCGGCCAGCACGGCCTCGGCATTCTTGCCGAACAGCTCGGCCGGGAAACCACCGGCGTCGATGGCCGCTTCGATGGTGTCGCCCAGCGCGCGCGGCTGCTCGTGGATTTCCTTCTGCATGAAGTGGCGGTACGGGCCCAGTTCCAGCGAGGCCAGCGAGACGTCGGACAGGTGCACGTCACGCTCGACCGGCTGGTCGTGCTCGTCGAACACCTGCACGCCGTCGCGGCGGACGTCGGCAGTGTCGCCCTCTTCCAGGAAGATGACCTTGCGGGTGGCCGAGATCACCGCCGAGACATCGGAGGCGACGAAGTTCTCGCCTTCACCCAGGCCCACCAGCAGCGGGCAGCCCATGCGTGCGCAGACGAAATGGTCCGGCTCGGCACGGCTGACCACGGCCAGCGCGTAGGCGCCAGTCAGTTCCTTCACCGTGCGCTGCAGCGCGCCCAGCAGGCTGTCGCCGCCCTTCAGGTGGTGGTGCATGAGGTGGGCGATCACTTCGGTGTCGGTCTGCGACTCGAAGGTGTAGCCCAGCGCGCGCAGCTTCTCGCGCTGTTCTTCATGGTTTTCGATGATGCCGTTGTGCACCAGCGCCACGCCGGCACTGATGTGCGGGTGCGCGTTGGCCTCGGTCACCCCGCCATGGGTGGCCCAGCGGGTATGGCCGATGCCCAGCTGGGAATGGAAGCCTTCGGCTTCGGCGGCGGTGGCCATTTCCGAGACACGGCCGGTACGGCGCACGCGGCGCACGTCCGGGCGCTCTGCACGGTCGATCACCGCGATGCCGGAGGAATCGTAGCCGCGATACTCCAGCCGCTTCAGTCCTTCGATCAGCACCGGCACCACATCGCGATCAGCGATCGCACCCACGATTCCACACATGTCGCGCTTTTCCTTGAAGACGGTCGCCGCATTCTAGCGTGGGTGCCCGTGCCGTCCCTCCTGTCCGCTTAATGAAAGTGTCCGCAACAGTGTCCGCGGACACCCGGACACGGAGAACCCAGTCGCAAACCATTGAAAAGGCGTGAAAAAAAGTTGGCACGGAGCGTGCTTGGTCTTTGGCACCACCGAAAGGCATGCTCCCGATGATCCGCGACACCTCTGCCCAGGACCAGATCGTTTCCGCCCCCTCCGCCAGCGCCCCCCGTGCGGCCTGGCAGCGCTACCGCTGGCCGGCCCTGGGCGCCATTGCCCTGCTGGCCGCCATCGGCTGGGCCGTGCATGCCTGGTCCAACGCCAGCCGCTCCTTCGACAGCAGCCGGGTGCGCATCGCCGAAGTGCAGCGTGGCGACCTGGTGCGCGACATCGCCGCCGACGGCCGCGTCATCGCCGCCAACAGCCCCACTCTGTACGCCATCTCCGCAGGTACGGTGGACCTGAAGGTGGTGGCCGGTGACGTGGTCAAGAAGGGCCAGGAGCTGGCGATCATCGACAGCCCGGAACTGCGCAGCAAGCTGGCCCAGGAACAGGCCACTCTGGCCGGCCTGGAAGCCGAAGCCAGCCGCGCGGCGCTGGACGCTACCCTGGCCCGCGCCAAGTCGCGCAAGGAAACCGACCAGGCCAGCATCGAACGGCAGGCCGCCGACCGTGACCTGCAGCGCTACCAGCGCGGCTACGACGGCGGCGCGGTGCCGCAGATCGACCTGGCCAAGGCCCAGGATTCGCTGAAGAAGGCCGACATCACCCTGGCCAACGCGACCACCGATGCGCGCCTGCAGAGCCAGGGCGCCGACCTGGACGCACGCAACAAGCGCCTGCTGGCCGACCGCCAGAAGGCGGTGGTAACCGAAGTGCAGCGCCAGGTGGATGCGCTGACCCTGCGCGCGCCGTTCGATGGCCAGGTCGGCCAGGTGCAGGCCACCCAGGCCACCAACCTGGCGGCCAACGCGCCGGTGCTGGGCGTGGTCGACCTGTCCAAGTTCGAAGTGGAGATCAAGGTGCCGGAGAGCTTCGCCCGTGACCTGGCGATCGGCATGCCCGCACAGCTGACCGGCGGCAACGGCAAGCCGTTCCCGGGCGAGATCAGCGCGGTCTCGCCGGAAGTGGTCAACGGCGAGGTCAATGCCCGCGTGCGCTTTGCCGCTGCGCAGCCGGAAGGCCTGCGCCAGAGCCAGCGCATGTCGGTGCGCGTGCTGCTCGATACCCGCCGCAACGTGATGAAGGTCGAGCGTGGCCCGTTCGTCGAACAGGGCAACGGCGTGGCCTACGTGATGGACGGCCGCACTGCCGTGCGCCGGCCGGTGGAACTGGGCGTCAGCAGCCTGGGCGAAGTGGAAATCAAGTCGGGTGTGCAGCCGGGTGACCGCATCGTGGTCTCGGGCAGCGACCTGTTCAAGGACGCCGAACGCGTCTCCGTCAACTGACACATCCTGGAGAGAGGACACCCCATGTACATGCTCGAAATGCGTTCGGTCGCCAAGGTCTTCCGTACCGAACAGGTGGAAACCCACGCACTGCGCTCGCTGGAACTGCAGGTCAAGGAAGGCGAGTTCGTCGCCGTCACCGGTCCGTCCGGCTCCGGCAAGACCACCTTCCTCAACATTGCCGGCCTACTGGAAACCTTCACCAGCGGCACCTACCTGCTGGACGGCGAGGACGTGAGCACGCTGGGCGATGATGCGCGCAGCCGCATGCGCAACCAGAAGATCGGTTTCATCTTCCAGGGCTTCAACCTGATCCCCGACCTGAACCTGTTCGACAACGTGGACGTGCCGCTGCGCTACCGCAGGATGGGCGCCGGCGAGCGCCGCGAGCGCATCGAGAAGGCGCTGAACCAGGTGGGCCTGGGCTCGCGCATGAAGCACTACCCCAACGAACTGTCCGGCGGCCAGCAGCAGCGCGCCGCCATCGCCCGCGCCCTGGCCGGCAGCCCGCGCCTGCTGCTTGCCGACGAACCGACCGGCAACCTGGACACGCAGATGGCGCGTGGCGTGATGGAGCTGCTGGAAGAGATCAACGCGGCCGGCACCACCATCGTCATGGTCACCCATGACCCGGAACTGGCCGCGCGCGCGCAGCGCAACGTGCACATCGTCGATGGCCAGGTGACCGACCTGGTGCGTGAGCCGGTGCTGGCCACGCCGCGCCGCATCGTCGCCGTCAACGAGTGAGGGCCCGACCATGTTCGCCTACTACGCCCGTCTGGCGGCGCGCAGCTTCCGCCGCAACAAGGTCCTGACCGCGCTGATGGTGGTCGCCATCGCGCTGGGCATCGGTGCCTCGATGACCACCCTGACCGTCTTCCACGTGCTCTCCGGCGATCCGATCCCGGACAAGAGCGACCGCCTGTTCTACGTGCAGCTGGACCCGGGCCCCCGCGGCGGCTACGTGCCCGGCGAGGAACCCAATACGCAGATGACCCGCTTCGATGGCGAGGCCCTGCTGCGCGAAGCCAAGGCCGAACGCCAGGCGCTGATGAGCGGCGGCGGCGGCACCATCGAACCGGAGGGCAGCACCCTGCAGCCGTTCTCGATCGACACCCGCTGGACCTCGGCCGATTTCTTCCCGATGTTCAACGTGCCGATGCAGTACGGCCGTGCCTGGACCCGCCAGGATGACGACGGCCGTGCGCGCGTGGTGGTCATCTCCAAGGCGCTGAACGACAAGCTGTACCAGGGCGGCAACAGCGTGGGCAAGGACATCCGCATGGATGGCCAGAGCTTCCGCATCGTGGGCGTGATGAAGGAATGGAACCCCGAGCCGCAGTTCTTCGACCTCACCACCGGCAGCTACGGCAAGGACGAGGATCTGCTGCTGCCGATGTCCACGTCGATGGACCTGAAGCTGGGCAGCAGCGGCAACATGAACTGCTTCGGCGAGAACCCCGACGGCGACAGCTACACCTTGAACGCGCCCTGCACCTGGCTGCAGTACTGGGCCGAGATGGACCCGGGCAAGGCCGATGACTACCGCCGCTACCTGGAAAACTATTCCAGCCAGCAGCGTGAGGCCGGCCGCTTCGAGCGCCCGCCGAACGTGCGCCTGCGCAACGTGATGCAGTGGCTGGACTTCAACGGTGCGGTGCCCAGCGATGTGCGCCTGCAGCTGTGGCTGGCGCTGGGCTTCCTGGGCGTGTGCCTGGTCAACACCGTGGGCCTGCTGCTGGCCAAGTTCCTGCGCCGCAGTGGCGAGATCGGCGTGCGCCGCGCACTGGGTGCCAGCCGCGGCCAGATCTTCCTGCAGTGCCTGGTGGAAGCCGGTGCGGTGGGCGTGGTCGGTGGCGTGCTGGGCATCGGCGTGGCCCTGCTCGGTCTGTTCGCCGTGCGCCAGCAGCCGGTGGACTACGCCAAGCTGGCCCACCTGGACGGCAGCATGCTGCTGCTGGCCATCGGCCTGACCCTGTTTGCCAGCGTTGCCGCTGGTTTCCTGCCCGCCTGGCGCGCGATGCAGGTCACCCCGGCCATCCAGCTCAAGTCGCAGTAAGTACCGGAACGAGGACTCCCATGGACATCCGCCCCATCCTCAGCACCCTGCGCCGGCACAAGACCGCCGCCGCCCTGATCGTGCTGGAAGTCGCCCTGACCTGCGCCATCGTCTGCAACGCGCTGTTCCTGGTCAGCCAGCGCGTGGAAAAGATCAGCATGCCCAGCGGCATCGCCGAGAACGAGCTGGTGATGGTCCGCGTCAGCGGCATCGGCAAGCAGAGCAACGGCATGGCCCGCACCCGCGAGGACCTGGCGTCGCTGCGCGCCATTCCCGGCGTCACCAGTGCCACCATCATCAACCAGGTGCCGTTCCGCGGCGGCTCGTCCAGCAGCAGCATCCAGCGCCAGCAGGACCAGGAACGGCCGACCACCGAGGCATCGATGTACACGATGTCCGAGGATGGCATCCGCACGATGGGCATCAACGTGATCGCCGGGCGTGACTTCCTGCCCGACGAGTACATGGACTACGCCACCGTCTCCAAGGCCGGTTCCAAGGACACGGCCATCCCGGTGATCTTCAGCCAGGCCACCGCAGCGAAGATGGAACCGGACGGCAGCGCGCTGGGCAAGACCTACTACATGGGCAAGCAGCCGCTGCACGTCATCGGCATCGTCGACACCCTCACCACGCCCACCGGCTGGGCCGACAACTGGAACGAGTCGATGCTGATGCCGCTGCGCCGCGGTTTCGACGAGGGCGGCACCTACATGCTGCGCACCGCACCGGAGCGCCGCGATGAAGTGCTCAAGGCGGCCGTCGCCGCGCTGGAGCGCAACGATGCCAACCGCCTGATGCGCGACAAGAAGACCTACGAGGATCAGCGCAAGGACTACTTCAAGAACGACCGCGCCATGGTGGGCCTGCTGGTGACGGTGTGCATCGCGCTGCTGGTGGTCACCGCGCTGGGCATCATCGGCCTGGCCAGCTTCTGGGTGCAGCAGCGCAGCAAGCAGATCGGCATCCGCCGTGCGCTGGGTGCCACCCGCGGGCAGATCCTGCGCTACTTCCAGACCGAGAACTTCCTGCTGGCCACGCTGGGCATCGTGCTGGGCATGCTGGCTGCATACGCGATCAACCTGGCGCTGATGAACATGTACGAGCTGCCGCGCATGCCGCTGCTGTACCTGCCGCTGGGTGCGGTGCTGCTGTGGGTGCTGGGCCAGGTGGCAGTGTTCGGCCCGGCCCGCCGCGCCGCTGCCGTGCCGCCGGCCGTTGCCACCCGGGGCGCGTGAGATGCGCGCCCTGGCCCTGGCAGTTGCGATGACCGTGGCGCTGCCGCTGCCGGTGCTTGCCGGCAGCAGCACGGTGCAGACGATGAACTGGCAGCAGGATGGCGCGCGGCTGGCGCTGCGCTCCACCGAAGGCCAGGTGCAGGTCGATGCAGCCAGCCCCGAGGCGCGCTTCGGCGTGCGCCGGGGCGACCGCATCCTGCGCGTGGACGACGCCCCGGTGCGGCAGATCGACCAGCTGGCCACCGCCCTGCGCAAGGCCGACGCCGCAGGCAGGACGCAGGCCTACCTGCTGCTGCGCCGCGACAGCCGCACGTTCAGCGTGCCGGTTGCGGTGGCCACCTGGAAGGCCGTGCTGGTACCACCGCCGGCACCGCCCCCACCGGCGCCGCCACCGCCGCCGCGCTGACCTTCTCCGGCCCCTGCGGGGCCACCGGTTTGGCTATATTGGCGAGGTCACGGTAGCGCCGGGCCATGCCCGGCGGCTCTGCCAACCACGCTGCTCCTGAATCCGCCGGGCATGGCCCGGCGCTACCTATATTCGAACCATGCCTGCGATCCTGATCATCGATGACAACGCCAGCGTCGGCACCGCGCTGGACGTGCTGTTTTCCCTGCATGACATCGACACGCTGCAGGCGCAGAGCCCGGCCGATGGCCTGGCGATGCTGGAGAGCCACGCGGTCGACCTGGTCATCCAGGACATGAATTTCACCGAGGACACCACCTCCGGCGAGGAAGGCGAGGCCCTGTTCGCGCAGATCCGCGCGCGCCACCCCGACCTGCCGGTCATCCTGCTGACCGCATGGACCCACCTGAGCAGCGCGGTGGACCTGGTCAAGGCCGGCGCCGCCGATTACCTGGCCAAGCCCTGGGATGACCGCAAGCTGCTGACCACGGTCAACAACCTGCTGGAACTGTCCGAAGCCCGCCGCGAGCTGGACCAGCGGCGTGCACGTGAGGAACGCCAGCGCAACGCTCTTGAAGAGAAGTACGAACTGTGCGGCGCGGTGTTCGCCGATCCCGCCAGCGAGCGCGTCATCGCCCTGGCCTGCCAGGTCGCCCGCTCGGAGCTGCCGGTGCTGATCACCGGCCCCAACGGCGCCGGCAAGGAAAAGATCGCACAGATCATCCAGGCCAACTCGCTGGTGGCCAAGGGGCCGTTCGTCGCGGTCAACTGCGGTGCCCTGCCCTCCGAACTGATCGAGGCCGAACTGTTCGGCGCCGAGGCCGGTGCCTACACCGGTGCCAACAAGGCGCGTGAGGGCAAGTTCGAAGCCGCCGATGGCGGCACGCTGTTCCTGGATGAGATCGGCAACCTGTCGCTGGGCGGGCAGATGAAGCTGCTGCGCGTACTGGAAACCGGCCGCTTCGAGCGCCTGGGCTCCAACCGCGAGCGCCAGGTCAAGGTGCGGGTGGTCAGTGCCACCAATGCCGATCTGCCGGCGATGATCCGCGATGGCAGCTTCCGCGAAGACCTCTATTACCGCCTCAACACGGTGGAACTGGCGCTGCCGCCGCTGGCCGAGCGTGCGGGCGACATCGTGCCGCTGGCCGAGCGTTTCCTTACGGCCGGCAAGCCGCTGTCGACCGCTGCGGCCGCCGCACTGCAGCGGCACCCGTGGCCGGGCAACGTGCGCGAGCTGCGCAACGTGATCCAGCGCGCCGAGCTGCTGGCCAGCGGCAACCGCATCGAGGTGGCCGACCTCAACCTGCCGCGTGCCCCGGCCGCACCACGACCAGCGCCCAGCACCGGCAACGATCCCGACCGTGCGCGCATCGAGGACGTACTGGCGCGCAACCACGGCGTCATCGCCCAGGCGGCGGCCGAGCTGGGCTTGAGCCGCCAGGCGCTGTACCGCCGCATGGACCGCCACGGCATCCCGCGCGAATGAAACGGCGCTCCTTCACCTTCCGCCTGTTCCTGCGCCTGCTGCCGGTGCTGGCGCTGGCGGCCGCGCTGCCGTGGCTGCTGGCCTACTGGATGAACCACGGCTGGTGGGTGACAGCGATCTCCTCGGTCGTGCTGCTGTCGCTGATGTGGTGGTCGCTGCGCCGTGCCACGGCACCGGTGCGATCGCTGATGCGTGCCCTGGCCGGCACCACCAGCAGCTACCGCGATGGCGAGTTCAACTTCGGTGTGTACTGGCCGGGCAACGATGAGCTGGGCGACCTGGTGCAGGCACACCGCGAGCTGGGCGACGTGCTGCGCGAGCAGCGCCAGGGCCTGGTGCAGCGCGAACTGCTGCTGGACACCATGGTGCAGAACACGCCGGTGGCGATGCTGCTGATCGCCGCCGGTGGCGACGGCATTTCCCGCGTGGTGTTTTCCAACCTGGCTGCGCGCAAGCTGCTGCACGGTGGCTGGAAGCTGGAAGGCCAGCGCATGGAAGAGGTACTGGAACAGCTGCCGGTGGAACTGCGCGATGCCATCGCGCGGGGCGGCGACAGCCTGTTCGCGGTGCGTGCGGAAGTGGAGGACGGCGTCGAGCCCGACGAGGATGACGAACAGGTCTACCACCTGTCGCGGCGCGCGTTCCATCTGAATGGTCGCCCGCACGATCTGCTGCTGGTGCGCCAGTTGACCGCCGAACTGCGCCGCCAGGAAGTGCAGACCTGGAAGAAGGTGATCCGGGTGATCAGCCATGAACTGAACAACTCGCTGGCACCGATTGCCTCGCTGGCCCATTCCGGTGGCGAGCTGGTCAAGCGCGAACGCTTCGACCGCCTGCCGGAAATCTTCAGCACCATCGAGGATCGCGCGCGCCACCTGGAAGGCTTCATACGCGGCTATGCGCGTTTTGCCAAGCTGCCGCAGCCGCAGCTTCAGACCGTGCACTGGGCACCGTTCCTGTCCAGCCTGCGCCAGCAGATTCCCTTCGGCATGGACCGCGAGCCGGACGAGACACTGAGCAGCCGCATCGACATCGCCCAGTTCGGCCAGGCGCTGTTGAACCTGCTGAAGAACGCACACGAAGCCTGCGCCGAAGCCGACCCGCCCAACGACGATGTGCAGGTGCAGCTGACGCGGCTGCCGCAGTGGCTGCGCCTGGACGTGCTGGACCGCGGCAAGGGCATGAACGAACAGGTGCTGCAGAACGCGCTGATGCCGTTCTATTCAACCAAGCGCAACGGCACCGGCCTGGGTTTGGCGCTGACCCGCGAGATCGTTGAAGCGCACGGCGGCCGTGTATCGCTGCAGAACCGCGGTGACGGCGGGTTGTGCGTGTCGATCCTGCTGCCGGTCAGTTGATCGGTTGGCCGCATCCACGCATGGCGTGGATCTACCGCCGCCGGGCATGGCCCGGCGCTACCTTGGCGGACATTCCCCAGTAGATCCACGCCATGCGTGGATGGCATTACCAGTAGATCCACGCCATGCGTGGATAGCGGCGGTGCCTCAGGACTTCTTCACCGGCCGCTTCCAGCCATCGATGGTTTCCTGTCGTGCGCGGGCCAGGGTCAACTTGCCATCCGGCGCATTGCGGGTGATGACCGAACCGGCCGCGATGGTCGCGCCCTGCCCGATCGTCACCGGTGCCACCAGCGCGCTGTTGGAGCCGATGAAGGCCTGGTCGCCGATGGTCGTGGTCGACTTGTTCACCCCGTCGTAGTTGCAGGTGATGGTGCCGGCGCCGATGTTGACCTTGCTGCCGATCACTGCATCGCCCAGGTAGGTCAGGTGGTTGGCCTTGCTGCCCACGCCCAGGGTGACCTTCTTGGTTTCCACGAAGTTGCCCACGTGCACGCCGTCGGCCAGCACGGTGCCCGGGCGCAGGCGCGCGAACGGGCCGATCTGCGCGGCACCCTCGGTCACCACGCCTTCCAGGTCGCAGTGCGCGCGCACTTCGGTGCCCGGCCCCAGGCGCACGTCTTTCAGGCGGGTGAACGGGCCGACGGTCACGCCATCGGCCAGCTCCACCTTGCCTTCGAGGATCACATCGACATCGATCAGCACGTCGCTGCCGACCGTGACCTCGCCGCGGATATCCAGGCGCGCCGGATCGAGCACGCGCGCACCCTGGGTGCACAGGGCACGCACCGCGCGGCGCTGCCAGGCACGTTCCAGCTGCGAGAGCTGCCACGGATCATTCGCGCCTTCGGCTTCCTGCGCATCGGACACCAGCGCCATCTCCGCCGGGGTGTACTCGTGTGCGGCGAAGGCGAACACATCGGTCAGGTAGTACTCGCCCTGCGCGTTGCTGTTGGACAGCTGCGAAAGCCAGCGGCGCAGCGCGGTCGATTCGGCGGCGATGATGCCGGTATTGATGGTGCGCACGCGCAGCTGGTCGTCGTTCGCATCCTTCTGTTCGACGATCGAACCGACCCGGCCTTCGGCGTCGCGCAGCACGCGGCCGTACCCGGTCGGGTCGTCAACCTCGGCCACCAGCACCGCCAGGCGGCCTGGCTGGGCCAGCAGGTGGCGCAGCGTGTCCGCACGGATCAGCGGCACGTCGCCGTACAGCACCAGCACCTGCGCGGCATCGGGCACCTCCGGCATGGCCTGGGCCACGGCATGGCCGGTGCCCAGCTGCTGCGCCTGTTCGGCCCACAGCAGGTCGGTCTGGTCGGCGAAGCGCTGGCGGACGGCTTCTCCGCCGTGCCCGTACACGACATGGATGGCGGACGGCTGCAGTTCCCGCGCCGCGGCGATCACGTGGGCCAGCATCGGCTGGCCGGCGATCGGCTGCAGCACCTTGGGCAACACGGATTTCATGCGCTTGCCAGCGCCGGCGGCGAGGATGATGACGTGCAGGGCTTGGGTCATGGGCAGCGGTCCGTGGTTCGTTGCCGCTGATTCTAGAGCGTCGGCCGTTAACATGGCGGCCTGCCCGCCTCTATTGCCACCATGAGCCTTCTCCGCCAGGGAACCGCCTACATCATCATCGGCCTGTTGCAGCTGCTGCTGGACTGGCTGGTGTTTGTCGCCCTTACCGCGGCGGGCACGCCGGTGGTGCCGGGCAACATCGCCGGGCGCGTGGCCGGCATGCTGCTGGGCTTCTGGTTGAACGGGCGGATCACCTTCGCCGATGCGCAGGGCCGGCAGCGCCTGGGCTGGCGGCGCTTCGCCCGCTTCCTGCCGGTGTGGCTGCTGCTGACGGTTGCCAGCACGCTGCTGGTATCCGCCGCCCACCATGCGCTGGGCCTGCAGTACGCCTGGCTGGCGAAGCCACTGGTGGAAGCAGCGCTGGCCGCGGTGTCGTTCCTGCTGATGCGCTACGTGGTCTACCGCTGACGGCTGACTCTACCCGTCGGGGCCGCAGGAAAACCTGCCCGGTAGAGTCGACCGTTGGTCGACCATCGCGCGCAGCGCGGGGTTTTCGCGGGCCATCCGGAAGAGCAGTCGACCAACGGTCGACTCTACCAACGCTGACGGCACAAACAAAAACGCCGGCACATGGCCGGCGTTTCTGCAGGGTGGCGCGAACCTCAGTGCTTGAGGGTCTTGCGCAGGCGCTCCAGCGCCTGCAGCTGCACCACGGCTTCGGCCAGCTTCTGCTGGGCCTCGGCCACTTCCATGGCTTCACCGCGGTTGGCCAGGATGCGCTCGGCTTCTTCCTTGGCCTTGCGGACCGAGGCTTCGTCGATGTCCTGCGCGCGGATCGCGGTGTCGGCCAGCACGGTGACCACCTGCGGCTGCACTTCCAGGATGCCGCCGGAAATGGCGAAATCCAGCTGCTCGCCGTTCGGCGTGGTCACCACCACCTTGCCCGGCTTCAGGCGGGTGATCAGCGGTGCGTGCTTGGGCGCGATGCCCAGTTCGCCGAGCTCACCCGTAGCCACGACCAGAGTCGCTTCACCACGGAAGATTTCCTGCTCGGCGCTGACGATGTCGCAACGGATGGTGCTCATGATCAGGCCTTCTCAGCCATCTTCTTGGCCTTCTCGACCGCTTCTTCGATGCTGCCGACCATGTAGAACGCCTGCTCCGGCAGGTGATCGTACTCACCATCGACAATGGCCTTGAAGCCACGGATGGTGTCCTTCAGCGACACGTACTTGCCCGGCGAACCGGTGAACACTTCGGCCACGTGGAACGGCTGGCTGAAGAAGCGCTCGATCTTGCGGGCGCGCGACACGGCCTGCTTGTCTTCTTCGGACAGTTCGTCCATGCCCAGGATGGCGATGATGTCCTTCAGTTCCTTGTACTTCTGCAGGGTCTGCTGGACGCGCTGGGCGGTGTCGTAGTGCTCGTGGCCGATGACCAGCGGGTCCATCTGGCGGCTGGTGGAGTCCAGCGGATCGACGGCCGGGTAGATACCCAGCGAGGCGATCGAACGCGACAGGGTGACGGTCGAGTCCAGGTGGGCGAAGGTGGTCGCCGGCGACGGATCGGTCAAGTCATCCGCGGGAACGTAGACGGCCTGGATCGAGGTGATCGAACCGTTCTTGGTCGAGGTGATGCGCTCCTGCAGGACGCCCATTTCCTCGGCCAGGGTCGGCTGGTAACCCACGGCGGACGGCATACGGCCCAGCAGTGCCGAGACTTCGGTACCGGCCAGGGTGTAGCGGTAGATGTTGTCGACGAACAGCAGGACGTCCTTACCCTTGCCGTTTTCGTCCTTCTCGTCGCGGAAGTACTCGGCCATGGTCAGGCCGGTCAGGGCGACGCGCAGACGGTTGCCCGGCGGCTCGTTCATCTGGCCGTACACCATCGCCACCTTGTCGAGGACGTTGGAGTCCTTCATTTCGTGGTAGAAGTCGTTGCCCTCACGGGTACGCTCACCCACGCCGGCGAACACGGACAGACCGCTGTGCGCCTTGGCGATGTTGTTGATCAGTTCCATCATGTTGACGGTCTTGCCGACGCCGGCGCCGCCGAACAGGCCGACCTTGCCGCCCTTGGCGAACGGGCACATCAGGTCGATGACCTTGATGCCGGTTTCCAGCAGTTCGGTGGCCGGGGACTGGTCTTCGTACGACGGGGCCGCACGGTGGATTTCCCAGCTGTCGCTGGCGGCCACCGGGCCGGCTTCGTCGATCGGACGGCCCAGCACGTCCATGATGCGGCCCAGGGTGCCAGCGCCGACCGGCACGGAGATGCCGCGGTCGGTGTTGACGGCCACCAGGTTGCGCTTCAGGCCGTCGGTGGAACCGAGGGCGATGGTACGCACCACGCCGTCGCCCAGCTGCTGCTGGACTTCGAGGGTGATTTCGGTGTTTTCGACCTTCAGTGCGTCATACACCTTCGGCACCGACTCACGCGGGAATTCGACGTCGACGACCGCGCCGATGATCTGAACGATCTTGCCCTGACTCATTGCTGCATCCTCTAAATGTGTGCTTTGAACGAACGCGGTCAGACTGCTGCCGCGCCGCCGACGATTTCGGAGATTTCCTGGGTGATCGCTGCCTGGCGCGCCTTGTTGTAGACGAGCTGCAGGGTGCCGATCAGCTTGTTGGCGTTGTCGCTCGCCGCCTTCATCGCGACCATGCGTGCGGCATGTTCGGAGGCGACGTTTTCCAGCAGTGCCTGGTACACCAGCGATTCGATGTAACGCGTCATCACGTGCTCCAGCACGGTCGCGGCATCGGGTTCGTACAGGTAGTCCCAGTCATGGTGGGCGACCTGCTTTTCAGCCGGCGGCAGCGGCAGCAGCTGATCGAAGCTGGCCTTCTGCACCATGGTGTTCACGAAGCGGTTGTAGACCAGGTACACGCGGTCGATCTTGCCTTCGGTGAAGGCGTCGAGCATGACCTTGATCACACCGATCAGCGATTCCAGCTTCGGCACGTCGCCGATGTGGGTCACGCTGCCGACCATGTTGACCTTCACGCGGCGGAAGAAGGTCGATGCCTTCTGGCCGATGGTCACCAGGTCCACTTCAGCACCCTTGTCCTGCCATGCCTTGGCTTCGCCCAGCATCTTGCGGAACAGGTTGTTGTTGAGGCCGCCAGCCAGGCCGCGATCGGAGGAGATCACGATGAACCCGACCCGCTTGACCTGCTCGCGCTCGACCAGGAACGGATGCTGGTAATCGGTGCTGGCCTGGGCCAGGTGGCCGATCACCTGCTTCATCGCCTGCGCGTACGGACGCGAGGTCTTCATCCGATCCTGCGCCTTGCGGATCTTGGAGGCCGAGACCATTTCCAGGGCGCGCGTCACCTTGCGGGTGTTCTGCACGCTCTTGATCTTGGTTTTGATTTCGCGTCCGCTTGCCATCTTTGATTCCCGTAGAGCGGGGCGATGCCCCGCTGCAATCAACGGTGTAGCGGGGCCTGGCCCCGCCACACGTCTGTCTTACCAGCTGCCGGTGGTCTTGAACTCGGCGATGCCCTTCTTGAAGGCACCTTCGATGTCGTTGTCCCAACCGCCGGTGGCGTTGACCTTGCCGACCAGCTCGCCCTGGGTGTTGGCGAAGTGGGCGTGCAGGCCTTCTTCGAAGGCCAGCAGCTTGTTGACCGGCACGTCGTCGAGGTAACCCTCGTTGACGGCGTAGATCGACAGTGCCTGGTTGGCGATCGACATCGGCGCGTACTGCTTCTGCTTCATCAGCTCGGTGACGCGCTGGCCACGCTCCAGCTGCTTGCGGGTCGCTTCGTCCAGGTCCGAGGCGAACTGCGCGAACGCAGCCAGCTCACGGTACTGGGCCAGCGAGATACGGATGCCGCCCGACAGCTTCTTGATGATCTTGGTCTGGGCCGAGCCACCGACGCGCGACACCGAGATACCGGCGTTCACGGCCGGGCGGATGCCGGCGTTGAACAGGTCGGTTTCCAGGAAGATCTGGCCGTCGGTGATCGAGATCACGTTGGTCGGAACGAAGGCGGACACGTCGCCGGCCTGGGTTTCGATGATCGGCAGCGCGGTCAGCGAACCGGTCTTGCCGGTGACCTTGCCTTCGGTGAACTTCTCGACGTACTCCTCGGACACGCGGGCTGCGCGCTCGAGCAGACGGGAGTGCAGGTAGAACACGTCACCCGGGTAGGCTTCACGGCCCGGCGGGCGCTTCAGCAGCAGCGAGATCTGGCGGTAGGCCACGGCCTGCTTGGACAGATCGTCGTACACGATCAGCGCGTCTTCGCCGCGGTCCATGAAGTACTCACCCATGGTGCAGCCCGAGTAGGCGCTGATGTACTGCATGGCAGCCGATTCGGAAGCGGTGGCGGCAACGACGACCGTGTGGGCCAGTGCGCCGTTTTCTTCCAGCTTGCGCACGATGTTGGCGATGGTCGAAGCCTTCTGGCCGATCGCAACGTACACGCACTTGATGCCGGTGCCCTTCTGGTTGATCACCGCATCGATGGCCATCGCGGTCTTGCCGGTCTGGCGGTCGCCGATGATCAGCTCGCGCTGGCCACGGCCGATCGGGATCATCGAGTCGACCGACTTGTAACCGGTCTGCACCGGCTGGTCGACCGACTTGCGCCAGATCACGCCCGGAGCAACGCGCTCCACCGGAGCGGTCAGGTCGGTGCCCAGCGGGCCCTTGCCGTCGATCGGCTCGCCCAGCGCGTTCACGACGCGGCCCAGCAGTTCCGGACCGACCGGCACTTCCAGGATGCGGCCGGTGGTCTTGGCGACGTCGCCTTCGCGCAGGTGCTCGTAGTCACCCAGGACCACGGCGCCGACCGAGTCGCGCTCCAGGTTCAGGGCCAGGGCGAAGGTGTTGTTCGGCAGTTCGATCATTTCGCCCTGCATCACGTCGGCCAGACCGAAGATGCGCACGATGCCGTCGGACACGCTGGTCACGGTGCCTTCGTTGCGCGATTCCGCGGCCAGCTTGACCTTCTCGATGCGGTTCTTGATCAGTTCGCTGATTTCGGAGGGGTTGAGCGTGGTTGCCATCGTCAAGTCCTAGTGCCGGCAGCGGGGCCGGACGTTAAATGAATTCAGTTAGCGAGCGCGGTCTGCAGACGGGCCAGCTTGCCCTTCAGCGAACCATCGATGACCACGTCGCCGGCGTCGATGACGGCACCGCCGATCAGCGAGGCATCGACCGCGGTGGTCACTTCGACCTCGCGGTTGAAGCGCTTGCGCAGCGCGACCTTGATCGCGTCCAGCTCACCGGCCGACAGTTCGGCCGCCGAGGTCACCGTGGCCTTGACCACGTGCTCGGCTTCGGCGCGCAGGGCGTCGAACATGCCAGCGATTTCCGGCAGCAGCGGCAGACGATGCGATTCGGCCAGCACGGCGAGGAAACGCGAGTAGGTCTCACCGTGGGTTTCCGGTGCCAGCAGTGCGACGGCTTCGTCGCGACCCAGCTCCGGGTTGGCGAGCAGGGCCGCCACGCGCGGGTCGGCGGCGACGTGGGCGGAGAACGCCAGGGCGTCCGACCACGGCGCGAACGTGCCTTCGTCACGCGCGGTCGCGAAGGCGGCGCGGGCGTACGGGCGGGCAAGCGTGAGGGCCTGGCTCATCCTTAGATCTCCGAGGCCAGCTCGTCGAGCAGCGCCTTGTGGGCGTTGGCGTCGATTTCGCGCTTGAGCAGCTTTTCGGCACCGGTCACGGCCAGCGCGGACACCTGCTTGCGCAGATCTTCACGGGCACGGTTGGCGGCGGCGTCGATCTCAGCCTGGGCCAGTTCCTTCTGACGGGTGGCTTCGGTGATCGCTTCGTTACGGGCAGCATCAACGATCTGGTTGGCGCGCGCGTGGGCCTGGTCGATGATCTCGTTGGCCTTGGTGCGTGCTTCTTTCAGCGCTTCGTTGACCTTCTCCTGCGCCTGGGCCAGATCTTTCTGGCTGCGGTCGGCAGCAGCGAGGCCTTCAGCGATCTTCTGCTGGCGCTCTTCGATCGCGTTCATCAGCGGCGGCCAGATCTTGGTCGCGATGATCCAGATCAGACCAGCGAAGGCGAGCGCCTGCGCAAGAAGGGTGAAATTGATATTCATGGTTAGCTCGATCGCTGGTTTCGGGGTGGACGCGCCGCCGAAGCGGCGCATCCGGCCTTCATCCGAAACCGGGTGCATCAGCACCCGGTCGTCTCAAACCGCTGTATCAGCCGGCCAGAGCCTTGGTGACGGCGCCAGCAAAGGCAGCCGACAGCGGGTTGGCGAAGGCCAGCAGCAGGCCGACGGCGACCGAGATGATGAACGCGGCGTCGATCAGGCCGGCGGTGATGAACATGCGGACCTGCAGGACCGGGATCAGTTCCGGCTGGCGGGCGGCCGACTCCAGGAACTTACCAGCCATGATGGCCAGACCCAGGCCAGCGCCCAGCGCGGCCAGGCCGATCATGATGCCGACGGCAAGGGCGGTGGAGCTCTGAATCTGCGCGAAGTTGGTCAGGACGGCGAAGTACATGGTTATCTCCAGGAACTAAGTTGCTAAGGGTGATGAAACGGATGAAGGTGAAACTGGTTGAAGCTTGAAACTCAGTGAGCGTCTTCCGACAGGCTCAGGTACACGATCGACAGCATCATGAAGATGAAGGCCTGCAGCGGGATCACCAGCAGGTGGAACAGCATCCAGCCCAGACCGAATGCACCACCGGCAATGGCACCGAAGAAACCGGCACCACCCAGCACCCAGATCAGCAGGAACACGATTTCGCCGCCGAACATGTTGCCGAACAGTCGCATCGCCAGCGAGATCGGCTTGCTCAGCCACTCGACGATGTTGAGGATCAGGTTGAACGGCATCATCCACTTGCCGAACGGCGCCGTCAGGAATTCCTTGATGAAGCCCAGCAGGCCCTTCGACTTCAGCGCGAAGAACAGCATCAGGAAGAACACGCTGAAGGCCATGCCCAGGGTGGCGTTGACGTCAGCGGTCGGAACCGGCTTCCAGTAGTGCACGCCGGCCATTTCCAGCGGCTTGGCGATGAAATCGGCCGGGATCATCTTCAGCAGATTCATCAGCAGAATCCAGAAGAAGATGGTGATGGCGATCGGCGTGACCAGCTTGCTCTTGCCGTGGTAGGTGTCCTTGGCCTGGCGGTCAACGAACTCCAGGCAGATTTCCACGAACGCCTGCCACTTGCCCGGCACGCCGGCGGTGGCCTTGCGGGTACCCATCCAGAACGCGACCACGATCACCAGGCCCATCAGGACGGCGGTGAGGAAGGTATCGACGTGGATGTGCCAGAACATTCCTTCGCCGTTGCCGACCGGTGCGGTCAGGTTCTGCAGGTGATGCTGGATGTAGCTGGTAGGGGTTAGAGCCTCGCCCGCCATGTGTCCGGAACCTTAGTTAATTGAATTCTGTCAACGCCTGGCCAGAGCCAGGACCTGGAACATCAAACCGACGGCGATTCCGGCCAACAGCGCCAATGCAGGCAGCTTGAAGACCAGGAAACCCGCCAGCAGGACGCCGAAAACGACTGCCCACTTCGCAACAACCGCAATGATCAGTCGAGCCATCGCCGAACCTGCCGCGACCGCACCCCCGCTCAGTGCCATCCGCGCCGCCACCCAACCCCCGGCCGAGACCGCCACGCCGGACAGCAGCGCACCCAGTGCGGCCTTCTGCCCCGCCAGCAGCAGGAATGCCAGGGCCAGGACAGCCACTGCGACCAGCGGATAGACCGCGGCGCGCAGCATCAGTCGCCGACCCGCTTCAACGGAGTTCAGCACAGGATGTCCCACATGGTTCTTGTGAAGGGCGGAGGCCGTTACAGCGTGCGTGCCTCATCGAGCCGCCAAATTATAGCAATGGGACAATTTGTGAGACAACCGCTGCCTGTTCATCCCCGGAGCCGCAAGTTGCCGAATCGGCAGGATTTTTACGGCCCACAGGGGGGACAATAGCGTCCGCACCATGTTGCAGCGCAGCGCATTCAACTTTGGTCGCAGGCTGCGGAACTTTCCCGCGCGCGCCCTGTCCTATCTTTCGACCTGCCTGCAGCAACCTCGTCGACGCATCGCCCCGCAGGTCCCAGGATGGCCCCGTAGTCCGCTCCGGGGCCATCTTCTTTGCAGCGGCATGACGGCGCTGAACCGTCCACGCAACGTGGACCATACGTTCACGTAGGGTGGACGTGCACGTCCGGCACAGTGGCCTTCATTCCGAATTAACCACTGCAAGGACTCTGCGATGCGCCCCGTACCCACCCTGCTCGCCCTCTCGCTGCTCGCCGCCGGCGCGTCGTTTGCCAATGCTGCCCACGCTGCGGAAGGCGATCCGCGCTTCACGCTGCGCGTGGGTGCGATGAACATCGAGAACGACAACACCATCCGCGGCAACACCACTGTCGCCGGCCAGGACGTCAATGTCAGCGAAGATTTCAAGATGGGTGGCAAGGAATGGGAGCCGCGCATTGACGGCGTGTTCCGCGTCAGCGACCGCCAGCGCCTGATCTTCGACTACTTCAAGTGGGACAAGGACCGCCGCGAGACGCTGGATGACGGCATCGCCTTCGGCCAGATCAACGTTCCGGAAGGCAGCTTCGTCAAGGCCGAGCTGAAGTACCAGGTCGCCAGCCTGGTGTATGACTACTCGGTGGTGGACACCGAAAAGTTCGACCTCGGCCTGCAGCTGGGTGCCGAATGGGCCAAGGTCAGCGCCAAAGGCTTTGCCGACCTGGGCAACGTCTACAACGGCCGCTTCCTGGACGAGAGCGAGAGCGGCGTGGCGCCGGTGGTCGGCGCCCGCCTGAGCTTCACTCCGGCCGACCGCTGGCTGATCAACATCCAGGGCCAGTACCTGAATACCAAGTGGGGCAGCTTCGATGACTACGACGGCGACCTGAGCCGCGCCAACGCCATCGTCGAATACCGCTTCACCGAGACCTTCGGCGTGTTCGCCGGCTACGACTGGTTCAAGCTGGACGTTGACCAGAAGGGCAGCGACGGCGTGGTCGGCCTGAAGCAGGAGTTCAAGGGTCCGATTGCCGGCATCAGCTTGACCTTCTGATCGAGCGTTAAAGAGCTCTCTCCATCGCGGCGCCCGGGCAACCGGCGCCGCGTTTTTTTATGCCGCCGCCCCCGTGCGGGCAACAAAAAACCCGGCTTTCGCCGGGTTTTTCGTTCGTGTCAGATGCCGATTGGTAGCTGCCACACAGATTTCGACACTGATGTCGATTGCGACGTTTCCGCTCGCATAAGACTCTTTTCCCCTGCCCTGTTCTGCGTAGCCTGAATTCCGCCGCCATGCGATGTCACGCGCATGCCCTGGCGGCCTCCGTGAACACAGGACCATTCCCATGAAAAAGATTGCCCTGCCTGTCTCCTGCCTGCTGTCGCTCGCCCTGGCCGCTGCCGTTCCTGCTTCGGCCGCTCCGCCCCCCCTTGCAGGGGTATTTGCCGAACGCCAGTACGTGTGCAAAGCCTGGGCGAGGTACGTTGCGCAGCCTTATATATTCCGGGTGATGGCGTCTTCGCTGGCCGACGCAGAGCGGAAAGCACGGGCGGGCCTGCCGCCGGATCATTACCTGGACAGCTGCTGGTCCACCCTCTAGGCGAAGCTGGCGCAGCAACAAAAAACCCGGCTTTCGCCGGGTTTTCCGTGTTTCGCGAAGTGCCCGCCGGGCGTGGCCCGGCGCTACTTCTTTTTGGGGAGGTACAGATCGGTGATCGTGCCGTCGTAGATTTCCGACGCCATCGCCACCGATTCGCTCAGCGTCGGGTGGGCGTGGATGGTGTGGCCGATGTCTTCGGCTTCGGCACCCATCTCGATGGCCAGGCCGATCTCGGCCAGCAGGTCACCGGCGTGCACGCCGACGATGGCACCACCGATGATGCGGTGGGTCTCTTCGTCGAAGATCAGCTTGGTGAAACCCTCGGTACGGCCGATGCCGATCGCGCGACCGCTGGCGGCCCACGGGAACTTGGCCACGCCGACCTTCAGGCCCTTGGCCTTGGCTTCGGTCTCGGTGACGCCGACCCAGGCGATTTCCGGGTTGGTGTAGGCCACCGACGGAATCACGCGGGCGACCCATTCCTTCTTGTGGCCGGCGGCCACTTCGGCAGCCAGCTTGCCCTCATGCGTGGCCTTGTGGGCCAGCATCGGGTTGCCGACGATGTCGCCGATGGCAAAGATGTGCGGCACGTTGGTGCGCATCTGGCGATCGACCGGGATGAAGCCACGCTCGGTGACCTGCACGCCCGCCTTCTCGGCATCGATCTTCTTGCCGTTCGGCGAGCGGCCCACGGCCACCAGCACGCGGTCGAAGGTGCCCTGCGCCAGGGCCGGCGACTGGCCTTCCTCGGCGGCTTCGAAGGTGACGGTGATGCCCTTGGCATCGGCGGTGACGCCCGAGGCCTTGGTCTTCAGGTGCACTTCGATGCCCTGCTTCTTCAGGCGGTCGGCCAGCGGCTTGACCAGGTCCTTGTCGGCGCCCGGCATCAGCTGGTCCATGAACTCGACCACGGTGACCTTGCTGCCCAGCGCGCCATACACGGTGGCCATTTCCAGGCCGATGATGCCGCCGCCGACGACCAGCAGCGAGCCCGGCACTTCGGCCAGCTCCAGCGCGTCGGTGGAATCCATCACGCGCTTGTCGTCCCACGGGAAGTTGGGCAGCTTCACCGCCTGCGAACCGGCGGCGATGATGCACTTCTGGAAGCGCAGCAGCTGGGTGCTGCCGTCAGCTGCGGTGATTTCCAGTTCGTTGGCCGAGATGAACTTGCCGACGCCCTGCACGCTGCGGACCTTGCGCTGCTTGGCCATGCCGGCCAGGCCCTTGGTCAGCTGATTGACGACCTTTTCCTTGTACTGGCGCAGCTTGTCCAGGGTGATGGTCGGCTTGCCGAACTCGACGCCGAAATCACCGGCATGGGCGACTTCGTCGATGACCGCTGCGGCGTGCAGCAGGGCCTTGGACGGGATGCAGCCCACGTTGAGGCAGACGCCGCCGAGGCTGGCGTAGCGCTCGACCAGCACGGTGTCCAGGCCGACGTCGGCGGCGCGGAAGGCAGCGGTGTAGCCGCCCGGGCCCGAGCCCAGCACGACCATTTCGCATTCAATGTCGGCCGGCTTGCCACTGGACAGCGCCGGCTTCGGCGCAGCCGGTTCGGCCGGGGCGCGGTGCGACGGGGTCACCGGCGGCTTGCTGGCCGGGGCGGCGGCGGCCGGGGCCGGTGCAGCGGCCTTGGCCGGGGCTTCGGCGGCGCCTTCAGCGTCCAGCACCACGACCACGGCGCCTTCGGACAGGGTGTCGCCCAGCTTGACCTTGATTTCCTTGACCACGCCGGCGGCCGAGGACGGCACTTCCAGGGTGGCCTTGTCCGATTCCAGGGTCACCAGACCCTGATCCTTCTTCACCGTATCGCCGACGGCGACCAACACTTCGATCACCGGCACATCGCTGTAATCGCCGATGTCGGGAACCTTGACTTCAATCGTGGCCATGGTGGTTTTCCTCGTGCCCGGCCGGCGGCGCCGGCGGGCTGTCACTGCATCTGTTCACGCGGCCGCGCCAGGGGGCAGCGGCCGCACGGTGGGGGCGAAGCGGTGCCTTACAGCAGCACGCGGCGCATGTCGGCCAGTACCTGCGACAGGTACGTGGTGAAGCGTGCGGCCAGGGCGCCATCGATGACGCGGTGGTCGTAGCTCAGCGACAGCGGCAGCATCAGCTTCGGCGCGAATTCCTTGCCGTTCCAGACCGGCTGGATGGCGGACTTGGAGACGCCGAGGATGGCCACTTCCGGTGCGTTGACGATCGGGGTGAACGCGGTGCCGCCGATGCCGCCCAGCGAGCTGATCGAGAAGCAGCCGCCGCTCATGTCGGCCGGGCCCAGCTTGCCGTCACGTGCCTTCTTGGCCAGTTCGGTGGTTTCCTGCGCGATCTGCACCACGCCCTTCTTGTCCACGTCGCGGATGACCGGCACGACCAGGCCGTTCGGCGTATCGGCGGCGAAGCCGATGTGGAAGTACTTCTTCAGGGTCAGGTTTTCACCGCTGGCATCGAGCGAGGCGTTGAATTCCGGGAACTTCTTCAGCGCCGCGGCGCTGGCCTTGATCAGGAAGGCGAGCATGGTCAGCTTGATGCCGGCCTTCTCGTTTTCCTTGTTCAGCGCCACGCGCAGGCCTTCCAGGTCGGTGATGTCGGCCTGTTCGAACTGGGTGACGTGCGGAATCATCGCCCAGTTGCGGGCGAGGTTGGCACCGGAAATCTTCTTGATGCGCGACAGCGGCTGCACTTCGGTCTCGCCGAACTTGCTGAAGTCGACCTTCGGCCACGGCAGCAGGTTCAGGCCACCACCGGCGGCGACGGCAGCACCGGCAGCAGCCGGCACGCCACCGCTCAGCGCGGCCTTGACGAACTTCTGCACGTCACCCTTGGTGATGCGGCCGCCCTTCTCGGTGCCGCTGATCTGCAGCAGGTCCACGCCCAGTTCGCGGGCGAACACGCGCACGGCCGGGGTGGCATACGGCACCTTGGCCGGCAGCACGCCATCGGCGTTGAACTGCACCGGCGGGCTGGCCGGGGTACCGGCCGAGGCGATCTCGCGGGCGGCCAGCTTGTCCGGCTGGGCCGGAACGGCGACCGGCTCGACCTTGGTGGCGGTTTCGGCGGCGGCCGGGGCAGCGGCAGCGGCGGCCTTGCTCGGGGCCGGCGCGGCAGCGCCCTCGGCCTCGATGATGGCGACCACGGCACCCTGCGACAGGTTGTCGCCGACCTTGACCTTCAGTTCCTTGACCACGCCAGCGACCGAGGACGGCACTTCCATGGTGGCCTTGTCGCTTTCCAGCGTGACCAGGCCCTGGTCCTTCTTGACCGTGTCGCCGACGGCGACCAGCACTTCGATGACCGGGATGTCGGTGTAATCGCCGATGTCCGGCACCAGCGCTTCAACGGCACCGCCGCTGGCAGCCGGGGCGGCCGGCGCAGCAGCGGCCGGGGCCGGGGCGCTCTGGGTGGCGGCAGCCGGGGCAGCGGCCTTGGCCGGGGCCGGAGCGGCGGGCTTGGCAGCCTCGCCTTCAGCCACTTCGATCAGGGCCACGACCTTGCCCTCGGAGAGGTTGTCGCCGACCTTGACCTTGATTTCCTTGACCACACCGGCGACCGAGGACGGCACTTCCATCGTGGCCTTGTCGCTTTCCAGCGTCACCAGGCCCTGGTCCTTCTTGACCGTGTCGCCGACGGCGACAAGCACCTCGATTACCGGGATATCGCTGTAGTCACCGATATCGGGGACAAGTGCTTCCTTGATTTCGGCCATGGGGATAACTCCGGCAATCTGGTGTAGGGAAACGTCTATTGTGCGGCCAGCGGGGGCCAGCGCCAACCGTTACAGGTGTTTTCAGTACGCACGCCGCCGGGACACGCTGTTGCCAAAGGCCCGCGGGCACTTCCAGTCGGTAGCGTATTGTCCCGACGATGTCCGCTTCATGTCGCCAGCGCGTCAGCCAGCGGCTGCCAGGCCTGGCGCAGGCGCGGCAAGGACCACGCGGCATTGGCCGGGCTGGTGGACGGCAGCGCGAGCAGGGCCGGCGATGCCGCCAGATCCGGCACAACCCAGCGCTGCAGCGCCTGCCAGGCCGCGCCGCCATTGCAGGCGACCAGGCGCAACCCCGGCAGGCCGGCGATCAGTGCGGGCAGCGCATTGGGCACTTCCGACCCGCGCACGATGTCCGCATCCAGGCTGCCGCGCCGCTGGCACTGGCCGATCACATCCCACAGGCCGACACCGGCGTCGGCCAGCGCGCGCAGCCGCGCCTCGTAGGCGAGCGCCGGATCGAACCCGCACAGATCACCGAGCAACGGCCAGAAGCGGTTGCGCGGATGCGCGTAGTACTGCTGTTCCTGCAGCGACGCGACACCGGGCATCGAGCCGAGCACGAGCACGCGGCAATCGACCGCCACGCGCGCAGGCAGGCCGATGCACAACGCATCGCTGCTCACGTTTCCTCCAACTGCATGAACGATCGCATCTATCCAAAACCCCTTTAAAACAGCGTTTTCGCGCTGCCCGCTGAACAGTTGGAACCAAATTTTAACGCGCGTCGGATTCGATTCATGTTGGGGCGACTACGGTGACATCGCCCCGCAACCGGGGGCCCAAAAAAAGAAACGACAGGAGATTCCCCCATGCGTTCCATCCGTATCCTGAGCCTCGCCCTGCTGACCTCCGCTGCCTTCGCACCTGCTGCATTCGCGCAGGACAGCAGCGCCACCGACACCGCCTCGGGCAGGCATTTTGCCGTGGTTGGCGGCGTGTCGCTGCTGCAGCCGAAGAATGACCCGATCGACGGCATCAAGAAGGTCGACGGCGGCCCGGCGCCGACCGTCAGCTTCAGCTACTACGTCAACGACAACTGGGCCGTTGAGCTGTGGGGCGCTGCCGACAAGTTCGACCACCGCGTCAAGGGTCCGGGCAATGCCCGCCTGGGCAGCGTCGAACAGCAGCCGGTCGCGCTGAGCGGCCAGTACCACTTCGGCCAGGCCGACAACGTGTTCCGTCCGTTCGTGGGCGTGGGTTACTTCCAGTCGGCCTTCAGCAATGAAAACTTCGCCGGCGGCGATGACATCCGCCTGAAGGATGCCAAGGGTGCCATCGGCACGGTGGGCGTGGACATGAACATCAACTCCACCTGGTTTGCCCGCGCCGATGCCCGCTACATGCACTCGCGCCCGGACCTGAAGGTTGCCGGCCAGAAGGTTGGCGAAGCCAAGCTTGACCCGTGGACCGTGGGCTTCGGCATCGGCGCACGCTTCTAAGCGGTTCCCCGCTCCACTGTGTTGAAACGACGGGCCCTGCGGGGCCCGTTGTTGTTTTGTAGAGTCGAGCTTGCTCGACTGCTTTTCACGGCAGTCGAGCAAGCTCGACTCTACTGACGTCTGGGGGGCACCATGCACGAAATCGACCTGCTGGTGATCGGCGGTGGCATCAACGGCACCGGCATCGCCCGCGATGCCAGCGGCCGCGGCCTGCGCGTGCTGCTGTGCGAACAGCATGATCTGGCCGCGCACACCTCCAGTGCCAGCAGCAAGCTGGTCCACGGCGGCCTGCGCTACCTGGAACAACGCGAGTTCGGCCTGGTGCGCAAGGCGCTGGGCGAGCGTGAGACGGTGCGCCGGCAGGCGCCTTACCTGGTCCATCCGCTGCGCTTCGTGCTGCCGTGGGAACCGCACCTGCGGCCGCGCTGGATGCTGCGCGCGGGCCTGTGGCTGTACGACCACCTGGGCCGGTGCAGCCCGGCCTTCCCCACCTCGCGCTCGCTGCAGCTGCCCGGCGATGCACTCGGCAGCTGGCTGGCTCCGCACCTGCAGGAGGCCTTCAGCTATGCCGACGCACAGGTGGACGATGCGCGGCTGGTGGTCCTCAACGCGCTGGATGCCGCCGGCCGGGGCGCACGCATCCTCACCGGTACGCGCTGCACGGATCTGCAGCAGTCGCCCACGCACTGGCGGGCGACGCTGGAAGACCGCGACGGCCGGACCCACACCGTGCAGGCCCGCGCCGTGGCCAACGCGGCCGGGCCGTGGGCCGGTGGCCTGCTGCAGCGCATGCTGCCGGGCGACGGCTCGCCCGCGCTGCGCCTGGTGCAGGGCAGCCATATCGTTCTGCGCCGGCCCTGGCCCACGCACAGTGCCTGCCTGCTGCAGCAGCCGGATGGACGCGTGGTGTTCCTGCTGCCGTTCGCACACGATCACCTGCTGGTGGGCACCACCGACACCGACTACCGCGGCGACCCGGCACGCTGCAGCGTCCTGCCCTCGGAAGTGGAGTACCTGTGCGCGGCCGCCAACCGCTACCTGCGCGAGCCGATCCACGCCGCCGATGTGGTCTGGCAGTTTGCCGGCGTGCGCCCGCTGCTGGCCGCCACCGATCCGCAGGCGGCGAAGCTGAGCCGCGACTATCGGCTGCAGTTGCAGGGCGGTGGCGCACCGGCCGTGCACGTGCTGGGCGGCAAGCTGACCACCTACCGCGTGCTGGCCGAAGAAGCCCTGGATCTGCTGCGTGCCCACCTGCCCGGCATGGGCCCGGCCTGGACGGCACGCGGCGATGCCCTGCCCGGCAGTGACTGGGGCGATGCTGGTGCGGCGTGTGGGCAGCTGCAGCGGCGCGCCCCCTGGCTGCCCGCCCCGCTCGCCCGGCGCTGGGCCGAAGCCTATGGCAGCCGCAGCGCGGCGTTGATCGATGGCGCGAGCGCGCTGGCCGACCTAGGGGAAGACTTCGGCAGCGGCCTGTACGCGCGCGAGGTGGCCTGGCTGCAGCAGCACGAATGGGCATGGACTGCCGAGGACGTGCTGTGGCGACGCAGCAAGCTGGGCCTGCGCCTGGATGCAGCGCAGGTGGCACGCCTGCAGGCGTGGATGCAGAAACGGTAGAGTCGAGCCTGCTCGACTGACGCGAGATCCAGTCGAGCAAGCTCGACTCTACCAACACCACCACCGGAGACGCCCCATGACGCCCCGCTACGTGCTGGCCATCGACCAGGGCACCACCAGTTCGCGCGCGATCCTGTTCGACCGTGGCGGCAACATCGTCGGCAGCGCGCAGCGTGAATTCAGCCAGGTGCTCCCGCAGCCGGGCTGGGTGGAACACGATCCGCGCGAGATCCTCACCAGCGTCTACGCAACCATGACCGAACTGCTCAGCCGCGAGCAGATCGACCCACGGCAGATTGCCGCACTGGGCATCACCAACCAGCGCGAAACCACCGTGGTGTGGGACCGCGCCACCGGCCAGCCGATCCACAATGCCATCGTCTGGCAGTCGCGGCAGAGCCAGGCCATCTGCGAGCGGCTGCGCGCCGATGGCCATGAAGCCCTTATCCGCGAGCGCACCGGCCTGCTGATCGATGCCTACTTCTCGGCCACCAAGGTGCGCTGGATCCTCGACCACGTGGACGGTGCGCAGCAGCGCGCCGAACGTGGCGAACTGCTGTTCGGCACCATCGACAGCTGGCTGGTGTGGAACCTGAGCGGCGGCCAGGCCCACGTGACCGACTACAGCAACGCCGCGCGTACCCTGCTGTTCAACATCCACACCCTGCAATGGGACGACGACCTGCTGGCGTTGCTGGACATCCCGCGCGCGATGCTGCCCAGCGTGCGCGATTCCAGCGCGGTGTACGCGCATACGCGGCCCCAGTTCTTCTTCGACCACCCGATCCCGATCGCCGGCATCGCCGGTGACCAGCAGGCGGCGCTGTTCGGCCAGGCCTGTTTCCAGCCCGGCATGGTCAAGAACACCTACGGCACCGGCTGTTTCATGCTGATGCACACCGGCACGCAGGCGGTGCGCTCGCGCAACGGCCTGCTGACCACCATCGCCTGGGGCATCGGCGGGCGCGTGGAATATGCGCTGGAAGGGTCGATCTTCATTGCTGGATCGGTGGTGCAGTGGCTGCGCGACGGGCTGCACATGATCGACCACGCCAGCGACAGCCAGGCACTGGCAGCGAAGGTGGACGACAGCGGCGGGGTCTATCTCGTGCCGGCCTTCGTCGGCCTGGGCGCGCCGTACTGGCGCAGCGATGTGCGCGGGGCGATGTTCGGCCTGACCCGGGGCACCAGCAAGGCGCACTTCGTGCGTGCTGCGCTGGAGGCGATGGCCTACCAGACGCGTGACGTGCTCGATGCTATGCAGTCCGATGCGGGCATTGCCCTGAGCGAACTGCGCGCCGATGGCGGTGCGATCGGCAACGATTTCCTGGCCGGGTTCCAGGCCGACATCCTCGGCGTACCGCTGCTGCGACCACGGCTGACCGAAACCACCGCGCTGGGTGCGGCCTACCTGGCCGGCCTGGCGGTGGGGTTCTGGGAAAGCCGCGAGCAGATTGCCGCGCAGTGGGGCCTGGACCAGCGCTTCGAGCCGAAGATGGACCCGGCGCGACGCGAGAGGCTGTATGCCGGGTGGCAGCAGGCCGTGGCCGCCACCCTCGCCTTCCACGTCGATTGAGGGCGGTAGCGCCGGGCCATGCCCGGCGAACACCCATTCCGCCGGGCATGGCCCGGCGCTACCTCTACATCAGAACGCCGGCAGCACCGCGCCCTTGTACTTGGTTTCGATGAAGGCCTTCACCTGCGGGCTGGTCAGTGCCTTGGCCAGCTTCTGCACGCGGGCGTCGTCCTTGTTGTCCGGGCGCGCGACCAGGAAGTTCACGTACGGCGAGTCCTTGCTCTCGATCGCCAGCGCGTCCTGGGTCGGGTTCAGGCCCGCATCCAGCGCGTAGTTGGTGTTGATCAGGGCCAGGTCGACCTGGTCCAGCACGCGCGGCAGCATCGCCGAATCCAGCTCGCGGAACTTCAGCTTCTTCGGGTTGGCGATGATGTCGCGCTGGGTCGACAGGGCGTTGCTCGGGTCCTTCAGCTCGATCACGCCGGCCTTGTGCAGCAGGATCAGCGCGCGGCTGTTGTTGCTCGGGTCGTTGGGAATGACCACGTCGGCGCCTTCGCGCAGTTCGGCCAGCGACTTCACCTTGCGCGAGTACGCACCGAAGGGTTCGATGTGCACGCCGATCACCTTGGTCAGGTCGGTCTTGCGGTCGCGGTTGTAGGCATCCAGGTACGGCTCGGTCTGGAAGTAGTTGGCGTCCACCTGCTTCTGCACGAGCTGGTCGTTGGGCTGCACGTAGTCGTTGAACACGCGCACGTCCAGGTCCACGCCTTCCTCCTTGAGGATCGGCTTGACCACCTCCAGGATCTCCGCGTGCGGCACGGCGGTGGCGGCCACCACCAGCTTCTGCGAAGGCTCACCGGACTTGCCGCAGGCGGTCAGGGCCAGCGCAGCGGCGAACAGGGGCAGCAACAGGGTCTTCTTCATGGGGGCAACGGGTCTCTCGGGGGGAGGATCAGGGGTTTTCGTAGTTGGACAGGGCCAGGTCCAGCAGCGCCTTGGCCTGCTCGCGCAGCATCACCGGCTCGACGATCTCGGCATCGGAACCGTAATGCAGCACGTCCATCAGCAGCTCGCGCGAGACGCTGTAGGGCACCTTCAGCTCGTAGCGGCCATCGGGCAGGAAACGGCCCTGCTGCTTGGAATGCCAGTGCTCATCGGCCACCCAGCGCGCGGCCTTGGCGCTGAACAGGATGGTCGCCCAGCCCTTGGGCTGGCCGGAGAAGATGCCGTAGCTGGCACCCAGCTGTTCGTCCAGCTCGGATTCGGCCACGTCGCGGGCACCGCTGTCGACCACCCGCGCCTTGTGCACGCGGTCCACGGCAAAGCTGCGCAGGGCTTCGCGGTCGTGGTCCCAGGCATCCAGGTACCAGTTGTCGCGGTAGTGGGTCAGGCGCTGCGGCGAGACGGTGCGCCGGGTCGACTCATCGGTGGAGCGGGCGCGGTACTCGAACGCCAGCTGCTTGCGCTCCAGCACGGCCGAGGCAACGGTGCGGAAGCTGCCCTCATCGAACTTGCGGCCGCGGTGCGGGATCACCCGCACCCGGTCCACCGGCCAGTTGGAGACGCCGGCCTGGGCCGCCAGCAGGCTTTCGATGCGCTGCTGCAGCGGGGCCAGCACCGACGACAGCACGCCGCCGCCGGTTCGCGCCAGCAGGTGCTGCGAGGCCAGCAGGGCGTGCAGCTCCTCCGAGCTGAGCCACAGCCCGGGCAGCTCGAAGCGATCGCTCTCGTCAGCCATGTAGCGGAAGCCGGCCTCGCCGTCGCCCTCGATCGGGGCCATCAGCGCGTCGCGCAGGAAGGCCAGATCACGGTAGACGGTGGCACGGGAACAACCGAGCTTGTCCTGCAGGGTCGCCACCGTCACCGGATAGCGCGCGGACTTGAGCAGACGATGCAGGGCGGTGATGCGTTCGTATCGGTCCATGCCCCTGATTATGTCCGAGTCGCGGGCGTTGTGTGGGGGCTTTGGGCTATCGTGGGCGCCCCCCGCCCCCATGGAGCGCCCGATGCGCCGCCTGCCTGCCCTGCCCCTGCTGGCCTGCCTGCTGCTGGCCGCCTGTGATCGCGCCCCCGCTCCGGCGGCCGCCGACGCCCCGGTACCGGCCGCCGAGCCGGCGCACGCGGTGCTGGCCGCCAGCGAGCGCCTGGCCGGCCTGCGCAGCTTCCACGCCGAACTGGACCTGCAGGGTGCGGCGCAGCCGGTGCGCAGCGCCATGGACTTCGTCGCGCCCGACCGCTTCCGGGTGCAGACCCCGGCCGGGCTGCAGACGATCATCGGTGACACCATGTTCCTGCAGGCCGGCAGCGCCATCCAGCAGGTACCGACCCCGCCGGGCCTGATGGAGCAGTGGCGCAGCCCGCTGCCCAAGGATGCCCCCGCAGCCGAGCTGCGGGCCGAGGATCTGGGCCGGCAGTCGCTGGACGGGGTGGATACCCGCCACTACCGCCTGCTGGGCGAGGCCGGCGAGCGGCTGGAATACTGGGTGGACGACCAGGGGCTGCCACGGCAGATCGTGCGCAGCGGCAGCAACCAGGGCCGCCCCTACCAGCTGCGCCTGCGCTACTCGCGCTTCAACGACCCGGCACTGCGCATCGAGCGCCCCTGAATGGGCGATGGCGGTAACGCCTGCTGAAGCGCTGCTTCCGACCGGTTCTGGCGGCTATGGCGCATCCAGTATCATCACGGGTTGTTAACCGCTTCGGAGAAGCCTTGATGTCCCTGCGCGTGACCCTGCTTGTGCCCCTCCTGCTGTGCGCGCCGCTGGCGTATGCCCAGGATGCCTCCGAACTGGCGGCGATGACTTCGCCGTGGAGCGGCAGCGGTGGCGAACTGGGCTTTGCCGCAGCCAGCGGCAACAGCAGCACCGAGAGCTTCAACGGCGCCCTGCGCCTGCGCTACACCGATGGCGACTGGGTGCACACCATGGACCTGTTCGGCCTGCGCTCCAGCTCCAAGGTGACCGAGACCAACGACGACGGCAGCACCTCCCGCCGCGACAACACCACGGCCAACCGCTATACCGGCGCCGCCGGCAGCGCGCTGCAGCTGGGCGAACACCGCCAGCTGTTCGCCAAGGTGCGTACCGAGCGCGATGACTTCGCCACCTATGATCGCCGCAGCTCGTTCGGCCTGGGCTACGGTACCCGCCTGATCAACACCGAGCGCCTCTCCTTCGACGCCCTGCTGGGCCCGGGTGTCAGCCGCACCCACAGCACCGAGGACGACCGCACCCGCACCGGCCTGATCGGCCAGGGCCAGTTCGAGCTGAAGTTCGCCATCACCGGCAACACCGACCTGGTCAACAACCTGCTGGTCGAATCGGGCTCGTACAACACCTTCGGCCAGAACGATTTCGGCGTGTCGGTGAGCATGAACGAACACCTGGCCCTGAAGGCCGGCTGGCAGGCCCGTTACAACAGCGATGTGGCCGACGACAAGCGCCGGACCGATACGCTGACCACGATGAACGTGGTCTACAAGTTCAAATGAGAAACGGGCGCCCAGGGCGCCCGTTCTTTATTTGTAGAGTCGAGCTTGCTCGACTGCTGTTGGCCAGCCAGTCGAGCAAGCTCGACTCTACAAACGGCCCAGTCGAGCAAGCTCGACTCTACGGGCGCGCGGTTCAGACGTTCAGCAGCTCGCCCGCACCGCCGTCCAGCAGCATCCTGGCCACCTGCTGGCCCAGCGTTTCCGGATCGCTGGCCGGGCCCACGGCTTCGGCGCGCACCGCGCGGCCATCACTGGCACTGCCGACCATGCCCTGCAGGTGCAGATCCTGGCCCTGCCACTGTGCGATGGCCGCCACCGGCACATGGCAGCTGCCATGCAGCGCGCGGTTCATCGCCCGCTCCGCTTCCACGCAGGCACGGGTATCGGCGTCATCCAGGCGGGCGAACAATTCCATCAGCCGCGCGTTGCCACCATCACACTCCACCGCCACCGCCCCCTGTGCCGGCGCCGGCAGCCACTGCGGCGGCTGCAGGCGGGCCACGATGCGATCGCCCAGGCCCAGCCGTTCCAGCCCGGCCACGGCCAGCACGATGGCGTCGTAGCCACCGTTGTCGAGCTTGGCCAGGCGTGTGTTGACGTTGCCGCGCAGGTCCAGCAGCTGCAGGTCCGGGCGCAGCGCGCGCAGCTGCGCCTGCCGGCGCAGCGAGGACGTACCCACGCGCGCGCCGATGGGCAGTGCATCCAGCGAGGCATACAGGTTGGAGATGAAGCCATCGGCCGGGTCGTGGCGGGTCAGCATGGCCGGCAGCGCGAACGGCGCATCCAGTTCCATCGGCACATCCTTCAGCGAATGCACCGCGCAGTCGGCATCGCCGCGCAGCATGGCCAGCTCCAGTTCCTTCAGGAACAGGCCCTTGCCGCCGATGGCGGCCAGCGAGCGGTCGAGCACTTCATCGCCGCGGGTGCTCATCGGCACCAGTTCCACGTGCAGGCCGGGGTAGGCCTGGCGCAGGCGGTCGGCGACGTGTTCGCTCTGCCAGAGGGCGAGCGGGCTCTTGCGGGTGGCGATGCGGACGGTTTCCATCCGGGCATTATCGCGCCTATCGGCGGGATACGGCCAACGGCGGAGCCCCTCGTGGCTGGTGGTAGAGTCGACTGTTAGTCGACCAGCCTAGTGAGCTGGCCGGGTGGGTGGGCCGCGCAGGGGACGCTGCAAGTACGTCCCTGTAAGCTCGGTCGCCGCATCCATGCGGC
>NZ_JACVTT010000036.1:0-42065 GCF_016624665.1 Stenotrophomonas sp. S39
CCCCCCCGCCGCCCCCCCCCCGCGCGGCGGGGCGGGCCTCAACCCGGCCCCCCCCCCCCCCCCGGGCGGGCGGCGGCGCAGAGCGCCGGGATACGGGCACTGGAATCGATTACAACGCTGCGAAAGCCATTGAATACGTATGCAGGGTGATTCCCGCGGAGAAGCCGCTGCCTACCATAGCGGCGACGACAGCGGCCACCGCGTCGCACGTCCACGGCACCGCCGGGACGACCACAAGATGCTCTACAACATTGCCTGGGAGGGGAAAATGTTGAACCACACGCGCACCGCGCTGAGTCTGGCGCTGGCCGTTGCACTGGTGCCGTCGCTGGCGTCGGCGCAATCCACGCAGTCCACCGAAACCGCCACCGGTACGTCCGCCACCAACCTGGACACCGTACAGGTCACCGGCATCCGCCGCGGCATCGAAAACGCCATTGCGATCAAGCAGGACGCCACCTCGGTGGTCGAAGCGATCTCGGCCGAAGACATCGGCAAGCTGCCCGACGTCAGCATCGCCGAATCGCTGGGCCGCCTGCCCGGCCTGGCCGCCCAGCGCGTGGCCGGCCGTGCCCAGGTCATCAGCGTGCGCGGCCTGTCGCCCGACTTCGCCACCACCCTGCTCAACGGGCGTGAAGTGGTCAGCACCGGCGACAACCGCAGCGTCGAGTTCGACCAGTACCCCTCGGAACTGGTGAACGGCGTGACCGTCTACAAGACCCCGGACGCCGCCCTGGTCGGCCAGGGCCTGTCGGGCACCATCGACATGCAGACCGTGCGCCCGCTCAGCTTCCCCGACCGCGTGATCGCCGTCAGCGGCCGCCTGCAGAAGAGTTCGCTCGGCGAAGCCGCCAATGTGGATGAATTCGGCAACCGCTTCAGCGCCAGCTACATCGACCAGTTCTTCGACAAGACCCTGGGCATCTCGATCGGCTACGCGCACAGCGACAACCCGATCCAGGAAAACCAGGTCGGCCTGTACGAGCCGTGGACCACCGAGCAGACCACCAACGGCAACCGCCCGGGCGTGGCCGCAGGCACGTACTTCTCCGATGGCATCAAGGCGCTGCGCCGTACCGGCAACAACAAGCGCGACGGCGTGATGGCCACCATCCAGTTCCGGCCGAACAACGCCTGGACCAGCACCTTCGATGCGTTCCACACCGAAGCCGAGCAGATCGACACCGCCAACCAGTTCGAGCTCAACCTGAGCAACTTCAATGGTGGCTATACCCCGGGCCTGCTGATCAGCAACCCGCAGGTCAATGCCGATGGCACCTTCACCGGTGGCACCGCCAGCGGCGTTTACCCGCTGGTGCGCGGCATGTACAACAAGCGCAAGGACAAGATCGATGCGTTCGGCTGGAACAACGAGTTCACCTTCGGCAGCGTCAAGCTCGTCGCCGATGTGAACTACTCCAAGGCCACGCGCGATGAGCTGAACCTGGAAAACAACCTGCAGCTGACCCCGATGCCGCAGCTGGACACCATCGGCCTGCAGATCCGCCCGAACGGCTTCTCGCAGATCAGCCCGGGCCTGGATTACTCCGATCCCAATGCGCTGTTCCTGACCAACACCATCTACGGCTCCGGCTACGGCAAGGTGCCGCAGGTGGAAGACCGCCTGAAGGGTGCCAAGCTGGCCGCGACCATCGCCCTGCCCGAGGCCATCGCCTCGTGGGCACCGGACGTGGACATCGGCGTGAACTACGCCGACCGCCGCAAGACCAAGACCCAGTCCGAAGGCAACATCCTGCTGGGTGCGCAGGGCGATGCCAACATCGCCCCGGACCTGCAGTATTCGCCCGTCAACCTGGGCTTTGCCGGCATCGGCTACATCCCGGCCTGGAACGTGCCGGCGGCCGTGGGCCGCTACATGACCTTCAACCCGGTCGACAACCTCGACTACCTGATCCCGAAGTCGTGGGTGGTGCAGGAAAAGATCACCACCGCCTGGGCCCGCCTGAACATCAACACCGACATCGGTAAGGTGGGTGTGCGCGGCAACATCGGCGTGCAGATGCAGCACACTGACCAGAGCTCGGATTCGCGCTACTGGGACAGCTCGCAGCCGGCCGGCAGCAACATCCAGCCGTATTCCAACGGCAAGACCTACAACGACTGGCTGCCGAGCTTGAACCTGGCCTTCATGTTCCCGCACCAGCAGACGCTGCGCTTCGCCGCGGCCAAGCAGGTCGCGCGCCCGCGCGTGGACCAGATGCGTGCCGGCCTGGAGTTCGGCGTGGATACCGCCACCGGCAAGCCCGGCGGCAGCGGCGGCAACCCGCTGCTGGATCCGTGGCGTGCCACCGCGCTGGACCTGTCCTACGAGAAGTACTTCGGTGAAAAGGCCTACGTGGCCGCCGCGATCTTCTACAAGGACCTGAAGAGCTACGTCTACACCCAGTCGGTGGATGACTACGACTTCACCGACCTGCTGGGCAGCTACGTGCCGCCGCCGGGCATGACCGCACCGGTGCTGACCACCGGCACGTTCTCCACCCCGGAAAACGGCAAGGGCGGCACGCTGAAGGGCCTGGAACTGACTGCATCGTTCCCGTTGGACATGCTGACCGACAGCCTGCGTGGCTTCGGCGTGCAGGCCAGTGCCACCTTCAACAAGAGCGACATCAAGATCCTCGACCCGGAAAGCGCCTCCAGCGTGGGTTCGGATCCGATCAGTCTGCCCGGCCTGTCCGAGCGCGTGTACAACTTCACCGCCTACTTCGAGCGCAACGGCTTCGAAGCGCGCGTGAGCCAGCGCCGTCGTTCGGACTTCATCGGTGAGATCGGCAACTTCAACGGCAACCGCACGCTGCGTTACGTGGTGGGCGAGAACGTGACCGATGCGCAGATCAGCTACACCTTCAGCGACAGCAGCGCCATGCGTGGCCTGACCCTGCTGCTGCAGGGAAGCAACCTGACCAACGAGCCGTACCGCACCTACGCCGGCACCACGGACCGCCCGCTGGAATACATCGAGTGGGGCCGCACCTACGTGCTGGGCGTGAACTACAAGTTCTGACCACGATCGGTAGTGCCGGCCGCGGGCCCCCCCCCCCCCCCCCCCCCCCCCGGGGGGGGGGCGCCCCCCCCCCCGGTAGCGCCGGGCCATGCCCGGCGACACACAAGGGGAGCAGGACCGGAAACCCGCTGCACACGCAGCGGGTTTTCTTTTTGCGCGTGGACACCGCGCCCGGTATCGCATCCACGCATGGCGTGGATCTACTGAATGCATCCACGCATGGCGTGGATCTACTGAATGCATCCACGCATGGCGTGGGTCTACTGAATGCATCCACGCATGGCGTGGATGCACCCGGCAGAACATCATGAGATCAGCACAGCGCAGCTGATGGCGATGACCAGCATCATCACCAGCAGGATGCGCCCGCTGGATCGGCCAAGAGCATGGCCAACATTGTTCAGGGCCACGGTAATGATCTGCCCCAGCAGTTCCCACATGGCACAACCTCTCTCTCGTCAGGACTCAGGCGCCCTCTTCCGGGGAACCACTGGTGGAACTCAAATGGACACGCGGCAGGTCGAATCGCCTGGCCCAGACCAGCAGGACGCGGTGCTGCAGTTCACCTGTCGTGGAGAAGTAACGCACCGCTCGGTCTTCCGCGTTGTAATACGCCGCATGCAGGGCGCCATCGGGATGGACCAGGACCGCCGCGGCATGGTGTACAGGGAAACCCAAGCGCCACCCGTCCAGCAGCAGCCCTCCATCCTTGAGCGGCACCGGCACCGCCGACTCATCGAAGTTGCGCCGGAACGCCGCGTACTCCGGTCCGAGCAACTGCTTCAGGCCAGGCACCACGTCAGAGCCCTCGAAGGCATCCTCCAGCGCTGGGCCTACGATCATGATGGGCGTGGCGCAGACGGGATGGGCAACGGACAGTGCCACCGCCAGTGCCAATACACGCAACCAGGAATCAAAGGAACGCATCGGAAATCCGCCATGCGGGGAGGGCCATCAGGATCAGTGGCTTGAAGACCGCCGGCCACCGTGCATTACCATCTTCAAGCGTGTCGTCCAGAACAACAAGAAACCCGATGAATGCCCCGAACCAGATTCTGCAGAAGACCCTGATGGCACTTCATCGTGATGCCAGCGAAGTACACCGGCTGTGGCATGACAAGGCCCGGTTGCTACCGCTGCTGGAATGCGCACTGGCCATCCAGGCCGGGCAGCCGGGCCGCACCGCGCTTGGCCAGAGCGCGGCGTATCTGCTCAATTACGTACTGGTTTTCTTTGCAGGCACGGCAGAAGGTCTTGGTGCACTGCTCAGGTCACTGCCCCGGGCCGATCTACGCGCCACCCTCGCAAACCAGTGGCTGTCCAACGAACTCATCGCATTGGCTGAAGTCTCCGCATTGGCCCGGTCGCAGGACGTATGGACGCTTGAACACCTGTCTGCAGAGGATACAGAGTGGCTTGCCCGGCTCAGTGCCCAGTATCTGCTGAGGCATGCGCTGCCGAACTCCCTATCGGTGCAGGTCCTGGTGCCGGAAGAACTCAGGCTTGGCCCGCATGCCCGGGAGTACCTGCTTGGCTGGGCCTACGAAGAAGGCAAGCTTGACCCCACCGCCACGCAGTACTTCGCGCAGGCGCATCCTGCCAAGTTCGCGATGCTGCAGACCCTCGCTGCCGCGCATCCTCCTGCCGCTACGCGGCCGCTGTAACAGGCGGCATGTGCCGAAGCAGAAGCGTCCAGCATCGCGTTCAGGCGACAGTCCCCCCAAAAAAAAGGGGCGGGGCGCTCCGGCCCCGTCCCCGCAAGTACCGCCACCGGAGAAATCGATCAGCTGCCCGTCGGTCTGTGCCATGCAGCCCCGGCCAGACCCGGCCCGCAGGGCCACCTGTTCTTCTTCACTTGGAAAACTCCAGCAACTTACGAATCCCAACCGTCCGGGAAGATCTGCGGCGCATCGCCAACGTATTGCCTCGCCCAGGCCCGCAGCGCCAGGTGGTGGGGCTGGTCTGCGTTCGAGAAGTGGCGCGGGGCGCGCTGACCCGCGTTGTAGTAGGCCGCGTCCAGGCTTCCGTCTGGATGCCGCACCACCACCGCACCGTAGGAATCAGGAAAGCCCAGCCGCCACCCGGCCAGCAGCAGGCCACCACTCTTCAGCGGCACCGGCGTCGCAGATTCATCGAAGTTGCGCCGGAACGCCGCGTACTCCGGCCCGAGCAACTGCTTCAGGCCGGGCACCACGTCAGAACCCTCGAAGGCCTCTTCCAGCGCTGGGCCTACGATCACGATGGGGGTGGCGCAGGCGGGGTGGGCAATGGACAGCGCCACCGCCAGTGCCAACAGGCGCAACAGCGAAGAGAAGCCATGCATGGAAGGTCCACCATGGAGGGGGGCCACCAGTGTCCACGCCCACCCCGGCCGATTCCATTCCAATAGTTGGAAAGTGACGGCCAACAACGACCCACAAAAAAGGGACGGGGCGCTTCGGCCCCGTCCCCGCAAGTACCGCCACCGGAGAAATCGGTCAGCTGCGTCGTGCGCAATACACCGCGCGCGGCGGCAGCTGGAGTTCATTGCCCTGCACCGTGCCCGCATCCGGGCCCGGCACCGCCACCTGCTGCCAGTTGCCCGACGGCAGCGGATGGCTCACCGACTCGGCCGACAGGTTGAAGGCCAGCAGGAGGGTTTCATCTGCAAGCATACGCTCGAACAGCAGCACTGGCTCGGCACTGTCCAGGAAACGGATGTCCCCGTGCTGCAGGGCCGGCTGGGTCCGTCGCCAGACGAGGAAGCCGCGGAAGGCCGCCAGGACCGAACCCGGGTCGGCCTCCTGCACGGCCACCGCCGCCGCCCGGTGCTCGGCCGGGATCGGCAGCCAGGGCTTGCCGGTGGTGAAGCCGGCCAGCGGGGCATCGGTCCACGGCATCGGCGTGCGGCAGCCATCACGGCCCTTGAAGTTGGGCCAGAAGGTGATGCCGTAGGGGTCCTGCAGGTCCTCGAAGGCGACTTCCGCCTCGGCCAGGCCCAGCTCTTCCCCCTGGTACAGGCAGACCGAACCGCGCAGCGAGCACAGCATCGCCACCAGCATGCGGGCCAGGCGCGGGTCGGACGGACGGCCACCCCAGCGGCTCACCGCACGTTCGACGTCATGGTTGGACACCGCCCAGCACGGCCAGCCTTCGGTCATCACCGCTTCCAGGCGGGAGACCGTGTCGCGGATGTAGGCCGCGCTGTAGTCGTCCACCAGCAGCTCGAAGCTGTAGCCCATGTGCAGGCGGCCGTCCTGGGTGTACTCGGCGGTGGTGGCCAGCGAGTCCTCCGAGGAGATCTCGCCCAGGCTCACCGCGCCCGGGTACTCGTCCAGCAGCGCACGCAGCTGCTCCAGGAACGGCAGGTTCTCCGGCTGGGTGTTGTTGTAGTAGTGGTACTGATACGCGTACGGATTGTCCGGGCTGAAGCCGCGGCCCACGCGCTTGTCCGCCGGTTTGGGCGGGTTGTCGCGCAGCTGCGCGTCGTGGAAGCAAAAGTTGATGGCGTCCAGGCGGAAGCCGTCCACGCCGCGGTCGAGCCAGAACCGCACGTTGTCCAGCGTGGCCTGCTGCACGTCCGGGTTGTGGAAGTTCAGGTCCGGCTGGTCGACCAGGAAGTTGTGCAGGTAGTACTGCTCGCGGCGCGGCTCCCACTGCCAGGCGCCGCCGCCGAACAGCGACAGCCAGTTGTTGGGCGGGGTGCCGTCCTCGCGCGGGTCGGCCCACACGTACCAGTCGGCCTTGGGGTTGGTCCGGTCCTGGCGGCTCTCGCGGAACCACGCATGCTCGAGCGAGGTGTGGCTGAGCACCTGGTCGATCATCACCTTCAGGCCCAGGCCATGCGCCTTGGCCAGCAGGCGGTCGAAGTCCTCCAGGCTGCCAAACAGCGGGTCGACATCGCGGTAGTCGGCGATGTCATAGCCGAAATCGGCCATCGGCGATTTGAAGAACGGCGAGATCCAGATCGCATCGGCGCCCAGCGCCGCGATGTGGTCCAGCCGCTCGATGATGCCCGGCAGGTCGCCCACCCCGTCGCCGCTGGCGTCGAGGTAGCTGCGCGGGTAGATCTGGTAGATGACGGCTCCGCGCCACCATGGATTGTGCGACATCGACAGCCCCCCTCCGGGCATGCGGGACCCACCGGAAGCGGGCCGAAAACCAACTCCGGCAAGCTTAGCGGCGGCTTCCCGGGCATGGCGCTGCCTGCATACGTATTCACGCCGCCAGGCCGGCCAACGCCCTGCGAAAAGGCCGGATGGGCCGGTTTCCGCCCGATTTCACGGCCAGCCCCTATAATTGGCGGTGAGCCTGAAAGCCTGATCGCATGACCATCACCGAAGACACCCGTCCCGCCCTGGGCCTGCCCCAGATCCAGTCGCTTGCTGCGGCCGACATGGCCGCCGTCGATGCCCTGATCCGGCACCGGCTGTCCTCGGACGTCGTACTGATCAACCAGATCGCCGACCACATCATTTCCGCCGGCGGCAAGCGCCTGCGGCCGATGCTGGTGATGCTGGCCGGCCACGCGGTCGGCACGGCCGGCCCGGAGCACCACCAGCTGGCGGCGATCATCGAGTTCATCCACACCTCCACCCTGCTGCACGACGACGTGGTGGACGAATCGAGCCTGCGGCGCGGCCGCAGCACCGCCAATGCCCTGTGGGGCAACGCGCCGAGCGTGCTGGTGGGTGACTTCCTGTATTCGCGCAGCTTCCAGCTGATGGTGGAACTGGACCGCATGCCGGTCATGCAGATCCTGGCCGATACCACCAACCGCATCGCCGAAGGCGAAGTGCTGCAGCTGCTGCACGTGCACAACCCGGACACCGACGAAGCCGCCTACCTGCGCGTGATCGAGCGCAAGACCGCAGTGCTGTTCGCCGCCGGCACCCGCCTGGGCGCGCTGGCCAGCGGCGTGGACGAAGCCACCCAGCAGGCCCTGTACGACTACGGCATGCACCTGGGCTATGCCTTCCAGATTGCCGACGACGTGCTGGATTACTCGGCCAACGCCGAGGAACTGGGCAAGAACCTGGGCGACGACCTGGCCGAAGGCAAAGCGACCCTGCCGCTGATCCACGCCATGGCCCATTCGGACGACGCCACCCGCGAGCGCCTGCGCAGCATCGTGCAGGACGGCGACGCCTCGGCCATGCCGGAAGTGCTGGCCGCCATCCGCGCCACCGGCGGCCTGGACTACAGCCGCCGCCGTGCCGAGGAATACGCCGAAGCCGCCGAGCGCGCGCTTGACGGCCTGGGCGACAACGATGCCGTGGCGGCCCTGCGCGGCCTGGCCCGTTACGCGGTGCAGCGCTCGCATTGATGGGTGAAGGTGTGCCGACCAACGGTCGGCACCTACCTCTTCCTGTGGGTGCCGACCGGTGGTCGGCCCAAAAAGAAACGTGGGGGGCCGCCCCGTGGGCGGCCCCCACCCCCCCCGGGGGGGGGCCCCCGGGGGGGCCCCCACGCCTTTGATTACCGGAACCGCTCCTCGAAGAACTCATCCAGCGCCTTCCATGCGCGCTTGGCCGCCCGTTCGTTGTACTGGCAGCCGGGCGGATTGTTGGCGTCGCGCTCGGCGAAGCAGTGCACTGCGCCGCTGTAGTTGGTGAACTCCCAGTCGACCTTGGCCGCGTCCATTTCCTTCTGGAAGCTGCCGATGTCTTCGGCGGTCACGCTCTTGTCGTCGGCGCCGTTGAGCACCAGCACCGAGGGATGGCTGCCACCGGCCTGTGCCGGCAGCGGTGAACCCAGCCCACCGTGCAGGCTGACCACACCGGCCAGCGGCGCACCGGCACGGGCCAGTTCCAGCACCGTGGTGCCGCCGAAGCAGAAGCCCACCGCACCGATCCGGCTGGCATCCAGCGGCGCCTTGCCGGCCTGGGCCTTGAGCACGTTCACCGCCTCCAGCGCGCGCGCCCGCAGCAGCGGCCGGTCATTGCGCAGCTTGGTCGCCACCGGGCCAGCCTCGGCATCGGTCTTCGGCCGCACGCCCTTGCCGTACACATCGGCCACCAGCACCACGTAGTCATCGCCGGCCAGCTGCTTGGCCTTCTCGATGGCCGATTCGTTCACGCCCTTCCAGTTGGGCACCATCACCAGGCCCGGGCGCTTGTCGTTGTCGCCGTCGTCATAGACCAGCACGCCACTGAAGGTCGTGCCCTGGTGCTTCCATTCCACCGGCTGGGTCTTCATCGCCGCCCAGGCCGGCATCGCCGCCAGCCCCAGCACCATCGCCACGCCACAACGCCATCGGTTCATGTGACTGCTCCACTGAAAAGGGAATGGAGGGGATCACGTCGCAGAACACCCTCCCGCGTCGCATTCTGCATTGGCGACGTGACGCAGGTGTGGTTGGATACGACCTGATCCCCTCCGCCCCTCTTTTACATGAACCTTGTTGATCGCTTTCTTTCCGGCCTTGTCCCGCGCCTGCCTGCCGAGGACGCTGCGCAGTGGGCACATGTCCAGGGCGCCAGCGCCGAAGACCTGCAGCGCCTGCGCACGCAGTGGCCGCAGGTGCCCGACAGCCTGCTGGCCCTGCTGTCGCGGGTGGATGGCACGCACTTCCGCGAGTATCCCGGGGGCGAAGTGGTGGTCTACGTGCTGGGTTCGGACGTCGAGGACGGCGGCTACCCGTACTACCTGCGCTCGGTCGCGCAGATTTTCGAAGACCAGCAGCAGTGGGACGACAGCATCCGCTCCATCTACGAGGAGTGGCTGGATGACGAGCCGGAGATCCTGGGCGATGGCATCGATGGCGACCTGCCGATGAACCGTCGCCTGTGTTTCTCGCACTGCATGAACAACGGCGGCACCTCGATGCTGTACCTGGATTTCGACCCGGCACCGGGTGGTACCGTCGGCCAGGTGGTGCGCTACCTGCATGATCCGGACAGCTATGCGGTCATCGCGCCCAGCTTCGATGCCTACCTGCAGCAGTTGATTGATCGCGATTACGCGTTCATCGATCAGGAGTAGATCCACGCCATGCGTGGAGGGCGCTCTCACCCGCGCTCGATCCAATGCAACGTGCCCGGCGCGAGCGCCAGCAGATCCGCGGCGGCCAGCTGATCCCGCGACCAATGATGTTCCGGCGGGTTCGGCTGCTGGGCACTCACCGCACCGTCGTAGTCACGCACCAGCAGGCCGATGCGCGCCGCACCGGCCTGCAGCAGCGCGTCGATGCGCTGCAGCCACTGGCCGGCATCACCCAGGCCTTTGCTCTGGCGTGCCTGCCGCTCCTGCTCGAAATGCGCCAACTGCTCTGCCAGGGCGCGGGCGATCTTCGCCTCGCTCCAGCCTTTTTTCCGCCAGCGCTCGGCATCGCCCTTCCATTCCGGCTCCGTGCGTGCCGACGCCAGGGCCGTGCCGCAATCGCAGTGCGCGGCGCTCAGCCACGGCTGCCAGCCGGGCCCGACCGCCGCCTGCAGGCTGGGCGATGCCTGGGCGAACAAGCTCCGGCCGCTGCGCTTCATGATCGCGGCGGCTTCAACGTGCGCAAACGAGGTGGGCAGGAACAGGGTGATGAAGGTGCACATGCAGGCTTCTCGAATCCGTCCGGGAATGCGCCGATGGTAACTCGCCCCTGCAGTAGAGCCACGCCATGCGTGGATGCGGTGCCGCGGATTGCCGGCCAGCGGCCGGCACTACCCGATGCCCAGGCCCGGAATCGCGCTGATGCTGTCCGGATCGAACCCGGCCAGTTCGGCAAAGTGACGGCCGCGGGCCACGTAATCGCGGTAGGCACCAAAACTCGGCGCGCCCGGCGACAACAGCACCACCCCGCCCTGCGCACCCAGCGCCGTACGCGCCAGCGCCATCGCCTCGGGCAGATCGCCCGCCGCGTGCAGGCCGAAACGTCCGGCATCGGCCAGCGGCTGCAGCATCGCGTGGATGCGCGGGCCGTTGCTGCCCATCGTGACGATCTCCACCGGCGGCTCGTCGTGCGCCATGTGCTGCATGAAACCGGTCCAGTCCAGGCCACGGTCGTGGCCGCCCACCAGCAGCGCGATGCGCTGGCCGGCAAAGCATTCCAGCGCGGCCAGGCTGGCGTGCGGCGTGGTGCTGATCGAATCGTTGACGTAGGTCAGGCCTTCGGCCACGCCGATGCGCTGCAGGCGGTTCGGCAGGGGCCGGAAATCCTGCACCGCCGGTGCCAGCGCCACCGCGTCCAGGCCCAGCGCTTCCAGCGCGGCCAGCACCGCGCACAGGTTGCCGCGGTTGTGGCGGCCCGGCAGCGGCGTGTTGCGGGTATCGAACACGGCCTGTTCGCCACGGTGCACGACATCGCCACGCATGTGCCAGCCCTGCGGCTGGTTGAACCAGACCACCTCGCTGTCCGGCAACGACAGCGCGGCCAGATGCGGATCGGCGGCATTGAGCACGGCAATCCGCGGCGCGGCCTCGGTCACCAGCCGCAGCTTGTCTTCGATGTAGCGCTGTTCGCTGCCGTGCCAGTCCAGGTGTTCGGGGAACAGGTTGAGCACCACCGCCACCTGCGGGCGGGCGCCACTGCGCGCCACTTCACCGGTCTGGTAGCTGGACAGTTCAACCGCCCAGAACGCGGGCGCGGGCTGCGGGTCCAGCACCTCCAGCAGCGGCAGGCCGATATTGCCGACCAGGCCGGTGCGGTGGCCGGCCGCGCGCAGCAGGTGCGCCACCAGTGCGGTGGTGGTGCTCTTGCCCTTGGTGCCGGTCACGCACACGGTGTCGTGCACGATGCCATCGGTACCGGCGTGTTCGGCAAACCACAGCGCGGTGCCGCCGATGAAGGCCGTGCCCTGCCCCGCCGCCGCCAGCGCGATCGGCTGGTAAGGGCTGATGCCGGGCGACTTGATCACCACATCGAAGGCGGCCAGCGCCTCGGCAGTGGGCTCGCCACGCACGTCCAGCAGCCCCTGCGTTTCCGCACGTGCCGCCTCGGCCTCGGCGGCCGGACAGAACAGGCTCAGGGCCAACGCAGGCAGGCGCGCGCGCAGCACCGCAAAGGCCGCGCGGCCCTCACGCCCCCAGCCCCACAGCGCAACGCGCTTGCCTTCAAGCTGCGAAATCTTCACGCACACGTTCCCACAGCGCCGCCGGAATGCGGTGCTCGCCCTGCAGCTGCAGCAGCGGTGCCAGTTCCAGTTCAGCGGCATCCAGCTGCGGCTGGATCTCGTTGCAGAAGCGCTTCACCAGCACGTCTTCCTTCCATTCGGGGCGCTGCGCCAGGGTCGCCATCGCCGCACGCGATTCACGGCCTTCGCCCACGCATTCGAACGGCTTGTGGTCCTGGAACTCCAGCAGTGCATCGAAACCACCGGCCTGCGCGGCATCGTCCAGCAGGTTGCGGCCGAAGATGCGCACCAGGCGGGTCTTGGGCATGAACGGGGCCAGCGCCAGGAACACGAAGTGGCACTTCGGGCAGACACCGCACCAGCGGTTCACCGGGCGCTCGCCCAGGATGTGGAAATTGCGGTTGCAGCTGGAGAAATGCGCGTCGTAGAAATCGCTCTTGGCGAACTGGCGGGCCACCGCCAGCTCGGACATCGGGCGCAGCAGCGAGTAGTAGTGCAGATCGGCGGCCACCTGCTTCTGCACGTGGTTGCCGAACGCCTGCTCGAATGCCCAGCCCTTGGACCACTGGTGGTTCACTTCGCCGGTGCCCGGAATCTGGCTGCCGTAGCTGGCCGAACGCTCGTTGGAGAACACCACCTGGTCCACGCCCTGCAGCAGCGCGGCCAGCACCATGATCGCCGAGTTCACCGCGGTGACCGGGATATGGCCGTTCCAGGCGCCCTGGCGGTTGAGCTCGAACAGTTCCGGCGCCAGCGCGCGGCCCAGGTTGAGGGTCGGCAGGCCGGTGCGCTCGGCGCAGGCGCGGATCAGCTGCGAACCACCGATCCAGGTCACCGTCTCGTCCACGCCTGCACGGCGCAGCGCTTCGATGCTCACCAGCGAATCCTTGCCGCCGCCGATGGCCACCAGCGCATGCGGCTGCAGGCCCAGCACCGGCGCCTGCACCGCGTCGCCCTGTACCGGCAGGCGGAAGCGCCCGCGCAGGTTCAGGCCGTTGCGGTAGGCGAACTCGCCCAGGCCGTTGAGGTAGACCGTCTCCACCAGCGCTGCGGTATCGGCATCGATGGCATAGCTGTCGATGCTGACCGTTTCCGGCACGCCCGCCTTGTAGTAGCTGACACCGGCAATCAGGTGCAGCAGCTGCAGTGCGCGCTGCACCGCGGCGGCACGCGCGTCGTCCAGTACGAACGGGGCGCCGGGCACGGTAATGGTTTCCACCATCTCCGGGCCGTCATCGAAGGCGTAGACCAGCTTGGCCACGCCGGTATCCGCAGCGAATTCGCAGCGGACGAAGCGGAAGCGGGAAACCTGGTGTTTGTCGAAAGCAGTCATGGTGTTTCCGGTCAGGCACGGACCCGCGCGCGGGCGCGGGGCGTGTCGGTGGGCGGGTGCAGGGCGCGGGTGGTGATCACTCGATCACGTCTTCGCGCGGCATCGCCCGCTGGTTGTAGGTGTTGGACATCACATAGCCGTAGGCACCGGCGTCGGCGATCAGCATCACATCGTCCGGCGCAGTGGACACCGGCAGCTTGCGGCGCTTGCCGAACACATCGCTGGATTCGCAGATCGGGCCGACCACATCGAACGCCGCCTCGGCATAGCCGCCTTGGCGGCTGAGGTTCTCGATGTCATGCCAGGCGTCATACAGCGCCGGGCGCATCAGGGTGTTCATGCCGGCATCCAGGCCGACGCGGCGCACGCCGTCCTTTTCCACCACCTGGGTGGCATGGGTCAGCAGCACGCCCGATTCGGCCACCAGGTAGCGGCCCGGCTCGATCGCCAGGCGGAACGCCGGGTGCAGCGCCTTCACTTCGGCCAGGCCCTCGGCCCAGGCATCCAGGTCGAACGGCTCGTCTTCGTCGCTGTACGGAATCGGCAGGCCGCCACCGATGTCGATGGTCTGCACGCTGCCGATGCGGCGGGCGAAACCGGCCAGCTCATCGCACATCAGGCGCCAGTGCTGCGCGGTTTCCACGCCGCTGCCCAGGTGCGCGTGCAGGCCGACCACGCGGGTACCCAGGTCCGTGGCGGTGCGCACGAACTCATCCACGCGCGCCATCGGCAGGCCGAACTTGGAATCCTTGCCGCCGGTGCGGACCTTGGCGTGGTGGCCTTCGCCACGGCCCAGGTCGACGCGCAGCCAGATTTCGCGGTTGCGGAAAAGGTCCGGCCAGCGCTGCAGCGCTTCCAGGTTGTCCACGGTGACGGTGACACCGAGCGCGAAACCGGCTTCGTACTCTTCGCGCGGGCAGAAGCTGGGGGTGAACAGCACGCGCTTGGGCGACAGCTCGGGCAGGTGCTGGAACACGTGCTTCAGCTCGCCGTGCGAAACGCATTCCAGGCCGAAGCCTTCGGCTTCCAGCAGCTCAAGGATGGCCGGGTGGCTGTTGGCCTTGATCGCGTAGTAGCGCTGGTCGATCGGCTTGATCGCGGCCAGCGCGCGGGCGCGGGCTCGTACGGTCGGCAGGTGGTAGACGTAGCGCGGCGTACCGGCGTCGGCCAGCTGCAGCAGGTGCGCACGCTGGCCACGCCACCACGGCGTGCCGCGCGGGCGCACGGTGCCGGCGATCTCGCGCCAGCGCGGGCCGAACACTTCGGTCTCTTCCACCGGCATCGCGCCGCTGTCGATCAGTTCGGCGTGCAGGATCGGCAGCAGGCCATCGGCGTCGGCTTCGTCGATGACGAAGGTCAGGTTCAGGTCGTTGGACGACTGCGAGATCATGTGCACGCGCTCGCGGCCGAAGGTGGCCCACACGTCCGACAGCTTGTGCAGCAGCGAACGCATGCCACGGCCGACCAGGGTGATGGCCGCGCACGGCACGATCACCTTCACCTTGCAGATCTGCGACAGGTCGGCCGACAGCGCGGCCAGCACATCGGTGTTGACCAGGTTCTCGGACGGGTCCAGCGACACGGTGACGTTGGTCTCGGCCGAACCGATCAGGTCCACCGACAGGCCATGCTTCTTGAACAGGCCGAACACATCGGCCAGGAAGCCGACCTGCTGCCACATGCCGATGCCTTCCATCGACACCAGCACGATGCCGTTGCGGCGGCTGATCGCTTTCACGCCCGGTACCGGTGCGGCGCTGCCATCGATGCTGGTGCCCGGCAGTTCCGGGCGCTCGGTATCGAGGATGGCCATCGGCACGCCGGCATCGCGACACGGCTTGATCGAGCGCGGGTGCAGCACCTTGGCGCCGGTGGTGGCGATTTCCTGCGCTTCGTAATAGTCCAGGCGGGTCAGCAGGCGCGCGTCCGGCACGTCCTTGGGGTTGGCGCTGAACATGCCCGGCACGTCGGTCCAGATTTCCACGCGGCTGGCGCCCAGCAGCGCACCAAAGTACGCCGCCGAGGTATCCGAACCGCCGCGGCCGAGGATGGCGGTGCCACCGTCGGCGTGGCGGGAAATGAAGCCCTGGGTGATCAGCAGGCGGGTCGGCTGCGCGCGGAAGCGCTGCATCCACTCCGCGTCGGCGCGCCACTGGCAGTTCACCGACAGGCGCTGCGACCAGTCGCTCTGGTTCGGCTGCGGCGGCATCGCGTCCAGCCACTGGCGGGCGTCCATCCAGCCCATGTCCAGGCCCGAGGCGTGCAGGTAGGCCGCGCCCAGGGTCGAGGACAGCAGTTCGCCCTGGCCCAGCACTTCAGCCTGCCATTCCAGCGGGCGGGTGGCCGCGCGCGGGTCATCCAGCAGCCCCTGCAGGGCGGCCAGACGTTCGCCCAGTACTTCGCGGCCCAGGCCGAGCTCGGCCAGGAAGCCCTCATGGCGTTCGACCAGGGCGGCCACGCGATCGCGGCTGTCCGGCGCGCCATCGGCAATCGCGGTCAGTTCGTTGGTGACCCCGGACAGTGCCGAGACCACCACCAGGACGCGCGAGCCGGTCTCTTCCGCACGTTTTTTCGCCAGCTTCCCGATCGTGTCCCAGCGGTGGCGACGCGACACCGAGGTGCCGCCGAACTTCAGTACGATCCAACGATCGACAAGGGGGGAAGCTGACATGGATAGGCTATGTGTAATGTGGGGGAGCCGCCCGAGGGGGCGGAACCTTCGATTCTAAGCCCAATGGACCCGCCGATGGCCGCCTTCCGCTACCTGCAGCTTGATGTCTTCGCCCACCAGCCCGGCAGCGGCAACCCGCTGGGCGTGGTGCTGGGCGCCGACGGGCTGTCCGCCGGGCGCATGCAGGCGCTGGCGGCCTGGCTGAACCTGTCCGAGACGGTGTTCTTCCTGCGCCCCAGCGCCCCCGGCGCCGACTACCACATCTGCATCTTCACCCCCGGCAGCGAGCTGCCGTTTGCGGGCCACCCCAGCGTCGGCGCGGCCTGGGCCGCGGTCACCTGCGGCCTGGCCACGCCGCGCGACGGCGGCGCCCTGGTCCAGCAGTGCGCCGCCGGCCTGCTGCCGGTGCGGGTGAGTGGCCCGGCGGACGCACCCAGCATCGAACTGGCCAGCCCGCCGGCACGCCACCTGCCCGCCGCGCCCGGCCAGGTACCAGACCCGCTGCTGGCGCTGGCCGCCGACGGCCATGCCCCCGAGCTCTGGGACAACGGCCCGCGCTGGTGGCTGCTGCCGCTGCGCGATGCCGCCGCCGTGCGCGGCCTGGCCCCGGACATGGCCGCCCTGCGCGACTGGACCAATGCCACCGGCGCGACCGGGGTGGCGGTGTTCGCCGATGAAGCCGGCGCTGGACACAGCCGCGTGGTGCGCGCGTTCTGCCCCGGGGATGCGGTGAACGTGCCCGAGGACCCGGTGACCGGCAGCGCCAACGCGCTCATCGGCGCCTGGCTGCGCGCGCGTGGCGCCCTGCCCGGCGGCGGCGGTGCGTACGTGGCCAGCCAGGGCCGCGAAGTCGGCCGCGACGGCCGCGTCCACGTCCGCGTCGATGCCGAAGGCACGGTGTGGATTGGCGGCCAGGTACAGCCGGTGATCGACGGGCAGGTCAGCTGGATGTAGAGCCGAGCCCACGCTCGGCTGCTTCTTCCCACGCCCCGATACAGCCGAGCATGGGCTCGGCTCTACAACGGCGCGCTAAGCTGCGCGCTGCCTGATTCTGGAGTTCCCCCCTATGACCACCCGCCGTTTCCTGCAGCTCGATGTGTTCTCGCCGCGCGCCGGCGCCGGCAATCCGCTGGCCGTGGTGCTCGATGCAGAGGGCCTGGACGACACCGCCATGCAGGCCATCGCGCGCTGGACCCGGCTGCCGGAAACCACCTTCGTATTCGCGCCGCAGACCGCTGGCAGCAGCTACCGGCTGCGCATGTTCAGCCCGCAGAAGGAGGTGCCCTTCGCCGGCCACCCCAGCGTCGGCACCGCCCATGCTGTGCTGCAGGCCGGTCTGGCCGCACCGGTGGAGGGCGTGCTGGTGCAGGACGGCATCGCCGGGTTGCTGCCCCTGCAGGTCAGCGGTGAAGGCGCGCAGCAGCGCATCGCCATCCGCACCCCGCGCGCGCAGCTGGCCGAAACCGCACAGGCCGGGGATCCGCGCCTGCAGCCAGCGCTGAAGGGCTGGCCGCTGGGCGAACTGCCGCCGGCACGCATGCAGGGCGGCCGCAGCTGGTGGGTGGTGCAGGTGGCCGACGAGGCCGCGCTGCGTGCACTGCAGCCGGACTGGGACGCCATCGCCACGCTGGCCGAATCCACCGACAGCATGGGCGTGTTCGCCTACGCCTTCAGCGATGGCAGCGAGGGCTTCGACCTGGCCGTGCGCGCCTTCGTCGGCAACGGACGGCGCTTCGAGGATGCCGCCTCGGGTGCGGCGAATGCCGTGCTGGCCGCGTGGTTGGACCTGCGTGGCGTGCTCCCGCGCGGCCGCCAAGCGTATGAAGTCAGCCAGGGTCGCGAGGTCGGCCACGACGCGCGGCTGACGCTGCGCGTGGACGACGCCGGCGAGGTGTGGTCCGGCGGCCAGGTGCAGACGGTGATTGCCGGAACGATTGATTGGTGATTGCGCTGGGGTGGTAGAGCCGGCCGCTGGCCGGCTGTTACCTGGACCTCGACATCTTGCGGTTGCCGGCCAGCGGCCGGCACTACCGTGGCTATCCCGGCCCGCGATTTCTCAGCCCAGCTCGGCTTCCAGGCTGATCGGCACCGCGCTCAGCGCCTTGGACACCGGGCAGTTCTGCTTGGCGTCGTCGGCGATCGCGCGGAACTGCGCGGCATCGATGCCCGGCACCACCGCCTTCACCTTCAGCCGGATCTGCGACAGCTGCGGGCCACCTTCCATCGACAGGTCGACCTTGGCTTCGGTATCCAGCGAGGTCGGTGTAAACCCGGCATCGCCCAGCTTGGCCGACAGCGCCATGGTGAAGCAGCCGGCGTGCGCGGCGGCGATCAGCTCCTCCGGGTTGGTGCCTTTCTCATCGCCGAAGCGGCTGTTGAAGCCGTAGCGGGTCTTGTCCAGCAGCCCGCTCTGCGGCGTGCTCAACTGGCCCTTGCCCGACTTGAGGTCCCCTTCCCAGTGCGCGGTGGCGTGTCGCGAGATTCCCATGTGCAGCTCCTGCGTGGCGGTGATGAACGGCTACCCTCGCACGGCTCGCGTTAGCCCTGCGTCGCCCCGCCGCAGGGCACGCCGTAGTCCCGGGCCAGCCCGGTGGACACTTCCTCGCCAGCGCGAAATGAATTTTCCCCTTGTTTTCAGCGGTTTCGCGCGTTCCGCAGCAGCGGCACCCCCTATTGCGCACTGCAGCGCACCGCCTGTTTGCCCGCTTCCGGACATGTACTGAATCGGCCTGGATATGAAAAAACATGCACTTTCAGCGCTCCGGGCTATTGGCGGCGCTCGAGAGTTGCCCTACATTGCGCTTGCCGACGGGGTTCGGCGCCGACCACACAACCAACCGTTCACGGAACAGGAAACCATGGCAAAGACCGCTAAGAAGGCTGCCCCGAAAAAGGCAGTGAAGAAAGTCGCGACGAAGGCTGCCGCCAAGCCGGCCGCTCCGAAGCCGATCAAGGAAGTGCTGACCAAGTCGGGCCTGGTTGCACACATCGTGGAAGCGTCCGGCGTTGTTGCCAAGGACGTGCGCGCGGTGCTGGCCTCGCTTGAAACCGCCGTTGCTTCCTCGGTGCACAAGAAGGGCGCTGGCTCCTTCACCCTGCCGGGCCTGCTGAAGATCTCGACCGTCAGCGTGCCGGCCAAGCCGAAGCGCAAGGGCATCAACCCGTTCACCAAGGAAGAGCAGTGGTTCGCTGCCAAGCCGGCCACCACCAAGCTGAAGGTGCGCCCGCTGAAGAAGCTGAAGGACGCCGCGCTCTAAGCGCGCGCCCAACGGCATCTTCCGACGGGACGGCGCAGGCCGTCCCGTTTTTGTTTGGGGCGCCGCCAGCCCCCTTGCAAACCGCAACACAGCGTTTCCGCCCCGCAGCGTTCCCGCCGACAGCCGCACCAGCATTGGCCGGGACCTCGTTTTTCACTGTCGGGAACGGACCGGGTGGAACACTGCGTGCAGCCCCGGCCGTCGCCGCCGGTCGCCGCCTTGCCTATGGTGGGCACATCCCTCCACACCCAGGCGAGCACACCCTCATGGCCAGCCCCTCCACCCGCTACCGGATCTCGGTGACCCCGATCGAAAAGGACGGGCACCAGTGCACCGGGCGCTGCACCATCGAACTGGAGCACCGCGCCAGCCGCGACCTGATGCGCCTGCTGGAAACCGCGCCGCGCACGGCCGGCCTGAGCGGTGACGAGCGCGCCACCCTGGTGGTCGCGACCCAGCTGCTGCGCGACATCGTGCAGCGCCACGCCGACACCGACGGCCATGCGCTGGCGGCGATCGCAGCCCAGGTGCTGCCGGCCCTGGACGCGCTGGAACAGCTGCCCGCATCGCGCTGAGCCCGGCGCTGCCGATACACTGCTGTTCTCCAGGTCGCCTCGGGGAGGAGGCAGACATGCGCAGTGCCCTGTTGTTGATCGCGTCGTTGTCCATGCTGGGCTGTTCCAGCCCGACCCCGCCTGATGATGCTGCCGCAGCCCCTTCCGCAGATGCGGCGACGGCAGGCCCGGGCCACCCCGCTTCGACAGGCGAAGCACCCGCCGTGGCGACGCTCGGCATCGATCCGCTGTATGCGGCCGTCGCGCCCGATGGCGAAACGCCGGCGCGACTGCTCAACCGCTACGTGCTGGACCTGCTCAACCACAACAAGGCCGGTATCGAAGCGGCGTGGGCCATCGCCCCGCCCGATGCACGCCGTGCCGATGATGCTGCGCTGCGCCTGCTGCCGGACGTGCGCAACCTGCGCCTGGACAGCGACCCGCCCGTGCCACGGGACGAACAGCAGCCGTCACGCCTGCTGGAGGTGCCGGTACGCATCCGCGCCACGACCGGCGAGGGCCTGTTCCGCTACCACGGCTGGTACCGCGTGCAGCCGCGCACCGATGGCCAGGGCTGGCAGATCCAGTCGGCGCACCTGCAGCCAACGCTGGACTGAACCGTTGCAGCGGCATGCACGCACGATTCAGCGTGCAAAGCTACTCTGTAGCCCTCATTCATCCCCCCGGCCACCGCCATGCGCCTGCGTTCCCTGATGACCCGCCTTGCCGCGTCCACCGTGCTGATCGCCGCCGCGATCGGTGCGCAGGCGGCCCCCTCGATTTCCGGGCGTGAACTGGCGGTTGCCGCCAGCGACGTGCAGCAGTATCTGGATGGCAGCTTCCCGCGCACCCAGGATGCGCTGGGCGGCCTGATCGCGCTGACCATGAGCCACCCGCAGCTGAGCCTGCCGGCGGGCGAGCGCCTCGACCTGGGCATGGACCTGGCCCTGGCCACCGCCGGTGGCACCCCGACCAACCTGGGCAAGGTCAAGCTCAGCAGCGGCCTGCGCTACGACGCACAGACCCAGGGTTTCCACCTGCAGGACCCGACCGTGGATGACTTCAGCCCGGCCAGCCAGGGCGGCCGCCTGGATTCGCGTACCCGTGCACTGCTCAATGCCGCGCTGAGCGATTACGCCCGCCGCGAACCGATCTACAAGCTGGATCCGGCCGTGGCCGGCCTGCTGGGCGCGCTGCAGGTGCAGTCGGCGCAGGTGAAGAACGGCAAGCTGGTGGTCACCTTCAACCAGAACCTGGGCAACCTGGTGCCGGCCGGCCTTCTCGGCAAATAAGGGTAGTGCCGGCCGCTGGCCGGCAGCCCGGTTACCCTATCTGCCGGCCAGCGGCCGGCACTACCAGCAATGCATCACGCGGCCAGTGCCTTCACCACGGCCTCGCTGAAGGCCGGGATGTCGTCCGGCTTGCGGCTGGTGATGAGGTTGCCGTCCACGACCACCTCGGCGTCGCGCCAGCGCGCACCGGCATTGACCAGGTCCTGCTGCAGCGAGGGCCACGAAGTCACCTCGTGACCCTCGGCCAGCCCACTGTTGATCAGCAGCCACGGGCCATGGCAGATGGCCGCCACCGGCTTGCCCGCCCCCGCCACGCTGCGGATGAAGCCCAGTGCGGCCTCATCGGTGCGCAGCGTGTCCGGGTTGATGACCCCGCCGGGCAGGACCAGCGCATCGAAGCGGCCGGCATCGGCGTCGGACAGCGGCAGATCCACCGCCACCACGCCGCCCCAGTCCTTGTCCTTCCAACCCTTGATGCTGGCCTCTTTTGCCGGCGACACCACGGTGACGATGGCGCCCTCCGCTTCCAGCAGGCGCTTGGGTTCGATCAGTTCGGACTGCTCGAAGCCGTGGGTGGCGAGGATGGCGACCTGCTTGCCGGCGATACGCTGTGCCATGGTGTGTGCTCCGGGAAAGGGAGCACACAGGGTCGGCCAATGGCCATTGGACCGCGGTGACCTGGCCGTGCACGGCAGGTGCAGACGCTCTTGGTAGTGCCGGCCGCTGGCCGGCATCGCGATCAGGCCCATGCCGGCCAGCGGCCGGCACTACCCCATTCCGGTCAGCGCTTGGGCTGCAGCATCGTGCCGGTGCACTTGGGCGAGCCGCAGCGGCACTCCCAGATCTTCTTCAGCTTTGCCGTGTGGCGCTCGGCCAGGGTGATGCCGTAGTTGTAGGTCAGCTCCTCGCCGGCCTTGATATCGCGCAGGGCCTCGATGAAGACCTTGTCGCCGCGGCTGTCGCCGTCCTCGTCTTCCTCGATCACCGCTTCGCAGTTCGGGTCGCAGCTGTGGTTGATCCAGCGTGCGTCATTGCCCTTGTAGTTGGCGTCGATCACCCAGTCGTCGTTGAGGGTGAACAGGAAGGTATGGCCGCTTTCGACGTCGCCGCTGTCATCGGCATCGACATCACCGTGGCTGCGCAGCAGGCCCTTGTACTGGATCACGCGCTCGCCCTGCTTGATCGGGGCCACGGCGAACACGCCGTTGCCATGGATGGCGGACTTGCGGGCTTGGATCTTCTTGGGCATCGGCAAGGGAGGTCTGCAGCGAAAGGAACCCCGATTCTCACCCATTCCGGGTGATTGCGAAAACAACCCGCATGCCGCAGCATTACGCCCCGGTGGCGCCCGGTGTGTTGTTCCCGGCCCGCCCAGGACCGCCCCCAGCGCTGGCTGAATGCCCGGGTTGGATGCTGGCGAAGAAAAGCGTACAATTTCAGTCCGCTTTAAGAACCACTCGCATCCCCCATGTTGCGCGTCACCAAACTTACCGATTACGCCACCGTCGTGCTGACCGTGCTTGCCGCCCGCCCGGGTGAAGTGCTGAGCGCGACCGAGCTGGCCGAATTCACCGGTCTGGAACCGCCCACCGTCAGCAAGGTGCTCAAGCCGCTGGCCCAGGCCGGCCTGGTCGAGGGCCTGCGCGGCGTCCGCGGCGGCTACCGGCTGACCCGCCCGTCCATCGAGATATCGCTGTTCGAAGTGGTCGAAGCGATGGAAGGGCCGCTGGCCCTGACCGAATGCAGCCACGACCACCACCAGTGCGGCATGGCGCCCAAGTGCGGCGCGCGCAGCAGCTGGCGGCTGATCAACGACGTGGTTTCCGAGGCCCTGCGCGATGTCACTCTCGCCCAGATCCTGCCCCCCCTTCCCCTTGTCGATGACGAACAGCGCCGCACCATCGCTGTCGACGTCGTCTCCTGATCCGTAGGCAGCCCCCCATGGCCACCGAAACCATCGAAACCGTCGCCCACGACGACACCCCCAACCGCGAGATCCATGAGCAGCTCGGCCGCAAGTATTCGGCCGGCTTCATCACGGAGATCGAATCGGATTCCCTGCCGCCGGGCCTGGACGAGGACACCATCCGCGCCCTGTCGGCCAAGAAGGAAGAGCCGGAGTGGATGACGCAGTGGCGCCTGGACGCCTACCGCCACTTCCTGACCATGCCGATGCCGAACTGGGCCAAGCTGCAGATCGCCCCGATCGACCTGCAGGCGCTCAGCTACTACTCCGCGCCGAAGGGCCCGAAGTACGCCTCGCTGGATGACGTGCCGAAGGAGCTGCTGGACACCTACGACAAGCTGGGCGTGCCGCTGCACGAGCGCGCCAAGCTGGCCGGCGTGGCGGTGGACGCGGTGTTCGACTCGGTGTCCGTCGGTACCACCTTCCGCAAGGAACTGGCCGAGAAGGGCATCATCTTCTGCTCGATGTCCGAGGCCATCAAGGAACACCCGGAGCTGGTGCGCCAGTACCTGGGCACCGTGGTGCCGGTGGGCGACAACTACTTCGCCGCGCTCAACTCGGCGGTGTTCTCCGATGGCAGCTTCGTGTTCATTCCCAAGGGCGTGCGCTGCCCGATGGAACTGAGCACCTACTTCCGCATCAACGCCGGCCACACCGGCCAGTTCGAGCGCACCCTCATCGTGTGCGAGGACAAGGCCTACGTGTCCTACCTGGAAGGCTGCACCGCGCCGATGCGCGATGAGAACCAGCTGCACGCCGCGGTGGTCGAGCTGGTCGCGCTGGAAGATGCCGAGATCAAGTACTCCACCGTGCAGAACTGGTACCCGGGGGACGAGAACGGCGTCGGCGGCATCTACAACTTCGTCACCAAGCGTGCCGAATGCCGTGGTGCGCGCAGCAAGGTCACCTGGACCCAGGTCGAGACCGGTTCGGCCATCACCTGGAAGTACCCCTCCTGCGTGCTGCTGGGCGACGATTCGGTGGGCGAGTTCCACTCGGTCGCGCTGACCCACCACCGCCAGCAGGCCGACACCGGCACCAAGATGATCCACGTCGGCAAGCGCACCAAGAGCAAGATCGTCAGCAAGGGCATCAGCGCCGGCCGCGGCCAGAACACCTACCGCGGCCTGGTCAAGGTCGACCGCAACGCCGATGGCGCGCGCAACTACACCCAGTGCGATTCGCTGCTGATCGGCAAGCAGTGCGGTGCCCACACCTTCCCCTACATCGAGGTGAAGAACCCGGGCGCGACCGTCGAGCACGAGGCCACCACCTCCAAGATCTCCGACGACCAGCTGTTCTACTGCCGCGCCCGTGGCATCAGCCAGGAAGACGCGGTGTCGATGATCGTCGACGGCTTCTGCAAGCAGGTGTTCCGCGAACTGCCGATGGAATTCGCAGTGGAAGCCAAGAAGCTGCTGGAAGTCTCGCTGGAAGGTTCGGTCGGCTGACCCGCCTGCTGCCCTCGTTCTGATTATTCAGCCACGCATGGCGTGGCTCTACTGGATCCGTATCATGCTGAAGATCGACAACCTCCACGCCCGCATCGGCGACAAGGAAATCCTCAAGGGCCTGTCCCTGGAAGTGAAGCCTGGCCAGGTGCACGCCATCATGGGCCCCAACGGCGCCGGCAAGTCCACCCTGGGCAATGTCCTGGCCGGCCGTGACGGCTATGAAGTGACCGAAGGCAGCGTGCAGTTCGAAGGCAGCGACCTGCTCGACCAGGATCCGGAAGCGCGCGCCGCTGCCGGCCTGTTCCTGGCCTTCCAGTACCCGGTGGAAATCCCGGGCGTGAACAACACCTACTTCCTGCGCGCCGCGCTCAATGCCCAGCGCAAGGCACGTGGCGAGGAAGAACTCGATTCCATGCAGTTCCTCAAGCTGGTGCGGCAGAAGCTGGCCGTGCTGCACCTGAAGGACGAACTGCTGCACCGTGGCGTCAACGAAGGCTTCTCCGGTGGCGAGAAGAAGCGCAACGAGATCTTCCAGCTGGCCGTGCTCGAGCCGAAGCTGGCAATCCTCGACGAAACCGATTCGGGCCTGGACATCGACGCGCTGAAGAGCGTGGCCGACGGCGTCAACGCGCTGCGCGCGGCCGACCGTTCGTTCCTGGTCATCACCCACTACCAGCGCCTGCTGGACTACATCAAGCCGGACGTGGTGCACGTGCTGGCCGATGGCCGCATCGTCAAGACCGGTGGCCCGGAACTGGCCCTGGAACTGGAAGCGCACGGCTACGATTTCCTCAAGGATCGCGTGGTGCGCGAGGCGGCGGTCTGATGAGCGCCCTGCTCGACTCGATGGCCCAGGCCTTCTGCGGCAGCGATGCGCGCCGCGAAGTGCTCGACACGGTGCTGCGCGATGGCCTGCCGGCCGCCCGCAGCGAAGCCTGGAAGTACACCTCGCTGCGCCAGCTGGAGCGCCGCGCTTTCGCCGCTGCGCCGCTGTCACCGCCGGCGCTGGACGTGGCCGTGCTGGAAGACATCCCGGCACCGCGCCTGGTGTTCGTCAACGGTCGCCTCAGCGACGCGCTCAGCGACACCCACGGCCTGCCGGCCGGCGTGCAGCTGGAGCCGCTGTCCTCGGCGCTGGCCGCCGGTGAGGATGCAGCGCGTTTCCTCGGCCGCCGCTACGAGCGCAGCGACGACGTGTTCGCCCGCCTCAATGCTGCGCTGGCTGATGAAGGCGTGGTGCTGCGCGTGGACGAAGGCGTGCAGGTCGAGGTGCCGCTGCAGCTGGTGTTCGCCAGCGTGGCTGGCGATACCGACCTGGCCTGGCACCACCGCCACCTGATCGAACTGCGTGCCGGCGCCAGCCTGGGCGTGGTCGAGCACCGCTTCAGCGTGGGTGACTCGGCGCACCTGGACAACACCGTGCTGCATGCCCAAGTGGCCCGCGACGCCGTGCTCAAGCACGCCCGCGTGCAGGCCGGCAGCGCACGCCAGACCAGCTTCCTGCGTACCGATGCGGTGCTGGCACGCGATGCGCAGTACCACCGCGTCGACCTGGAACTGGGCGCCGCGCTCAGCCGCCACGAACTGAACGTGCGCCTGGAAGGCGACAACGCCCAGCTGACCGCCAATGGCGTGCTGCTCGGCAATGGCCGCCGCCATGTCGATACCCGCCTGGGCATCGATCACATCGCCCGTGACACCAGCAGCGAGCTGCTGTGGCGCGGCGTGGCGGCCAACCGCAGCCGCGTGGTGTTCCATGGCGGCATCCAGATCCGCGAAGGCGCCGACGGTACCGATGCGAACCTGTCCAACAAGAACCTGCTGCTCTCGGCCGACGCCGAGATCGATACCCAGCCGGTGCTGGTGATCGACGCCGACGAAGTGAAGGCCGCCCACGGTGCCACCGTTGGCCAGCTCGATGCCAATGCGCTGTTCTACCTGCGCTCGCGCGGCCTGCCGCAGCCGCAGGCACAGGCGCTGCTGAGCGCCGCGTTCTGCCACGAGCCGCTGAAGGTGCTGCCCGAAGCGCTGCGCGAACAGCTGGCGCGCCGCCTGGACAAGGCCCTGGCCGAGGCAGGCGTGGCATGAACCTGTCCACGCCGCGCCCGATCGAATCCCCCGCCGGCACCCCCGACTGGGACCGCGTCCGCCTCGACTTCCCGCTGCTGATGCGCGAAGTGCACGGCAAGCCGCTGGTGTATTTCGACAACGCCAACACCGGCCAGAAGCCGGTGCAGGTGATCGGCGCGGTGGACGAGTTCTACCGCCGCTACAACGCCAACGTCAGCCGTGCCGTGCACGCGCTGGGCACCGAGGCTACCGACGCCTACGAGGGCGCGCGCAACAAGCTTGCCCACTTCCTCAACGCGCGCAGCAACGAGCTGGTGCTGTGCAGCGGCACCACGTTCGCCATCAACCTGGTGGCGTATTCGTGGGCGCTGCCGCGGCTGAAAGCCGGTGATGTCATTCTGGTCTCGCGCATGGAACACCATGCCAACATCGTGCCGTGGCAGCTGGTCGCCCAGCGCACCGGTGCAACGATCCGCGTGGCCGAGATCACCCCCGATGGCGCGCTGGACCTGGATGCACTGCGCCGCGCGATGACCCCCGAGGTCAAGCTGCTGGCCGTGGCCCACGTCTCCAACGTGCTGGGCACGGTCAACCCGGTGCGCGAGATCTGCCGTGAAGCGCGCAAGCGCGGCATCATCACCGTGGTCGATGGTTCGCAGGCCGTACCGCACCGCAAGGTCGACGTGGCTGCGATCGGCTGCGACTTCTACGCCCTCACCGGCCACAAGATGTGCGGCCCGACCGGCACCGGCGTGCTGTGGGCACGCCGCGAGCACCTCGACGCCATGCCGCCGTTCCTCGGCGGTGGCGAGATGATCAAGGAAGTCAGCTTCGACGGCACCGTGTTCAACGATGCCCCGCACAAGTTCGAAGCCGGCACCCCGAACATCGCCGGCTTCATCGGCCTGGGCGTGGCCGTGGATTACCTGCAGGGCCTGGGCCTGGAGCACGTGGAAGCGCGTGAGGCCGAGCTGCTGGCGCACTTCACCGAAGAGCTGCGCAAGGTCGATGGCCTGCGCATCCTCGGCGAAGCACCGGAAAAGGCTGCCGTGGTGTCCTTCCTGATCGACGGCGCGCACGCGCACGACCTGGCCACCCTGCTGGACCTGGAAGGCGTGGCCGTGCGTTCAGGCCAGCACTGCGCACACCCGCTGCTGCAGTATTACGGGGTTGCCGCCACCTGCCGTGCCTCGCTGGCGTTCTACAACACGCACGCCGAGATCGAGCGCTTCATGGCTGCGCTGACCAAGGTGCGGAAGCTGCTGGGCTGAGGCTCTGGCAGCTTGACGGAAGCAGAACGCCACGGGAGACCGTGGCGTTTTTCGTTGGTTCCGCTGCGTTACATGCGCGATGGCCCGCGCTCGCGGCGCGCCCGGGTGAACCCGGAGAATTCCACTGCATAGCCGCCACCGTTGTCGAACAGCACGGTGTGCCGGTAGCGCCCCGGTTCGACCACTAATACCTCATGCACCAGCACATCGACGCCGGGGTCGTCACTGCACAGCGTTTCCTGCAGGAGATAGCCGACCACGCCCGAGTACGTCATCAGCATTTCGCCTTCGAACTGCTGATCAAGCAGGACCACCTCGATGCTGACCGTCGCCCCTTCGGCACCGTCAACAGCCGATTTTTCAACCCGGAACGCGCTCATGCGCGCGTCGTGCAGGGAATCGCGGCCGCGCAGCGCGTAGTTGCTGAAATCGAGCGCGAACTCGCGAAGTGTGTCGGGCAAGTCCGCCGCTGCCCCTGCCAGATAGTCGAAGTAGGCATCGAAATGCCATCCCTGCTCATCCTGGCGAATCCAGTTCATTGCGATCATGGTGTCCCGCATGTCCTCCGGCCTGGCCATGCCGCCAAGCGGTGTGATGGCGTCATCGTCTCACATCGTTTGCAGAGGGCCTGGCCTGGCCAGCACAGCACCCCACGCCCGGTCACGCCTACAACCGCCACACCGACGACACGCACAACTGGGCCGGCCACTTGCCTAAATGCCCCTTGCCGCTCACCGCATCGGGTCGCGCCGCCGACACGATCCCGGTCATTTCAACGACCTGCTCTGTCGGCAGCGTCATCGGCGCAATGCCCTCCACCCAGATGCCATCCGCCGCCCACGGGTCACGTACCGGCGGCCCCGGATGCAGCGCCGACATTTCCCAGCCATCGACATACGCGCCACGCACCTTCACCAAGCGGCCCTGGTAGCGGACCGGGTGCGCGCGCAGTTCCTCCAGCGCGACAGGCAGTGCACGCGTCGGGTTGAACCTAGGGCAGGCAAAGCTGTTGAACGCAGCGTCCCTGCCCGCAACGGAGACATCCATGCGCGCCAGAAGGCTGGTGAGCGCCACGACCAGACCGAGCGTCACGACCTTCGCAGCCACACCGCCTCCGCTTTGCCTGTTCATTCCTGCCTCCTGCGGGAACGCGATGAACGGGGAGCATAGCCGGTACCCAGGGGTCAGAGCCCTTTCGCGCTGCGAAAGGGATCTGACCCCGCGCCATTTTGCGGGCGCCCCTGCCCCACCTAGAATGGCGGCATGAGCACCCTGACTTTCCGTGCCGCCACGTCGGCCGACATCCCTACCCTGATCACCCTGGTCACCTCGGCCTACCGCGGCGACGCCAGCCGCGCCGGCTGGACCACCGAGGCCGACCTGCTGGACGGCGCCCGCATCGATGCCGAGGGCATCCAGGGCGACCTGGACCGCCCGCGCTCGACCATCCTGCTGGCTGAACGCGACGGCCGACTGGTCGCCTGCGCCCACGTTGCCGATGTCGACGGCAAGGGCTACTTCGGCATGTTCTCGGTCGACCCGGCCCAGCAGGGCGGTGGCGTCGGCAAGCAGCTGATGGATGCGGCCGAAGCCCATGCCGCGCGCGAGTGGAACGTGCCGGTCATGCAGATGACGGTGATCGACGTGCGCGACGAACTGATCGCCTTCTACGAGCGCCGCGGCTACCAGCGCACCGGCATCAAGAAGCCGTTCCCCTATGGCGACGAGCGCTTCGGCATCCCCAAGCGCGACGACCTGCGCTTTGAAATCCTGGAAAAGCCGCTGGCCGGGGAATCGGCATGAGCGAGGCCTGGACCTTCGTCTGCGCCGGCGCCGAGCTGCTGCCGGGCGAAATGAAGAGCGTGTTCGATGAAGTGACCGGCACGCCCATCGTGGTGTTCAACCTCGACGGCGAGCTGTATGCGCTGGAAGACCAGTGCACGCACGAGGAATTCGAGCTGTCCTCGGGCGAGTTCAACACCGCCGAAGGCAGCATCGAGTGCGTGCTGCACGGCGCGCGCTTCGATGTGCGTGATGGCCGCGCCCTGTGTGCCCCGGCCTACACCGCCGCGCCCAAGTTCCCGGTCAAGCGCGAACACGACGCCATCTGGACCCGCGACGACCGCGAGTGATCCGAGCGGGGGCGCGCCCGAGTGCCTGCCCCCGCCGACGCCGACCTTCATCCACCCATGGGGTGGATCTACTGCAGATTGGCCACCCGCGCCCTTTGTGCGCCCTCCCAGCACCCCTGCGCGCCGCCCAGCCGCCCCTGCCAAGTGCGCAGATGCGAATCATTATCGTTGGTGTTATCCTGCGCGCCTGATTCGTAACGGTTTGTAACGGACCGCATCTTGGCTTCGCCCGCACCCATCGCCGCGTTGTGCCTGCTCGCCCGTCAGGGGTGGCCGCTGCTCGTGGCCGCGCTGCTGGCGCTGTGGCTGGGGTGGTCGGCGCTGCAGGAAGGCCGCCGTGTATCCGGGGATGCAACCCTGTCCCCGTCTGCAGCAGCGCTGGATGAACACGCCAGCGGGCGTGCCGGCGAATCACCACCACCCGGGCCCTTGGCCCCGCGCATCGAATCCGGCCCAGAAGGCAGCCACGGCGACAGCCCGCCCCTGCTGCACCGCCTGTGCCTGCTCGTCCCGCTGTCGGGCCCGCAGACCCTGCGCCTGCCTGTGCGCGCCGCAGCAGCGGTACGCCTGGCGGGCCGTCGTCAGCCGCCCTCGCACGCACCGCCAGCCCTGCTGAGCTGAGCCGCTGCGCCGGCACCGGCGCCGCCCCCGCGTTTCCGTACCCAATCCCCCCGCGCCAACCGCCCCGCCGACCGCTGCGTCGATGGGGCCTTCCTGCCCCCGGCAAAGCCCATCCCATGACCTCGATCAAGAGCCGCAAGCACGCCTCCCCGCTTCGTTCACTGCCCCTGGCCACCGCCAGCCTGGCCGCCGGCCTTGGCCTGGCCGCGCTGCCCGCCGTGGCCCTGGCAGACGCCACCGACAATGCCCGTACGCTGGACAAGATCGACGTGCACGCCACCCGCGGCTACAAAGCCGACAAGGTCGCCTCGCCGAAGTTCACCCAGCGCCTGCAGGACACGCCGCAGACGATCCAGGTCATCACTAGCGACCTGTTCAACCAGCAGGGCGCCACCACCCTCACCGAAGCCCTGCGCAACAGCCCGGGCGTGGGTACTTTCTATGCCGGTGAGAACGGCAACACCACCACCGGCGATGCGCTGTTCATGCGCGGCTTCGACACCTCCAACAGCCTGTTCGTGGACGGCGTGCGCGATCTGGGCTCGATCTCGCGCGATGTCTTCAACATCGAGCAGGTGGAAGTGACCAAGGGCCCGGCCGGCACCGACAACGGCCGCTCGGCGCCGACCGGCGCGATCAACCTGGTCAGCAAACAGGCCAACCTGCAGGATGCGACCTCGGCCAGCGTGTCCGTAGGCAGCGACCAGCAGCGCCGCGCCACCGCCGACTGGAACCAGTCGCTGGGCGCAACCAGCGCGCTGCGCATCAATGGCATGTGGCAGGACAGCGACCAGCCGGGCCGCGACCACGTGCAGAACAAGCGCTGGGGCATCGCGCCGTCGCTGGCCTTCGGCCTGGGCACTGCAACCCGCTATTACCTCAACCTGCTCTATGTGAAGCAGGACAACGTGCCCGATGGCGGCGTGCCGACCCTGGGCCTGCCCGGCTGGACGCCGCAACCGACGCTGGAAGCGCTGGCCGGCCATCCGGTGGACCCTGAAAACTTCTACGGCACCCGCGCCGACCACGACGACGTCACCGCGAAGATGGCCACGTTCCGCTTCGAGCACGACTTCAACGACAACGTGCGCCTGACCAACACCGCCCGCTGGGGCCGTACCGAACAGGACTACCTGCTCACCGCCTTCATGGGCACCGGCGTGCGCGGCGCCAACGGCCGGCCGACCGGCAACATCACCTATACCAACGCAGCGGATCTTTCGACCTACGCGATCGCGCGCAGCCTGCCGACCTTCAAGGACCAGCGCAACACCATCCTGACCGACCAGCTGAACCTGCGCGCCGACTTCAACACCGGTGCGGTGGGCCACGCCCTCAGTGCCGGACTGGAGTTCACCCGCGAAGAACTGGACAGCTACGGCCAGGCCGCCACCGGTGGCAGCAGCTGGCCTGCCGCGAACCTGTACAACCCCGATTGGAACGTGGGTGGCCTGAGCTGGGCACACAACGGTGCCGACGCGCACGGCAAGACCACCACGTCCTCGGCCTACGTGTTCGATACGTTGTCGTTTGGCGAGAGCTTCCTGCTGACCGCAGGCGTACGTGCCGATCATTACAGGACCGAGTACGCCAGCGCCTCGGTGTGTGGCGGCCGTGGCGGCCCGGTGTGTGGCAGCAACCCCACCGGCACCGTACTGCGCAATCCCACGCTGGAAGCGTCCGACACCCTGCTGAACTGGAAGCTGGGTGCCCTGTACAAGGTCGGTGACACGGTCAGCGTCTACGCCAACTACGCGATTTCACAGCAGCCTCCGGGCGGCGCCAACTTCCAGCTGAGCAGCTCGGCCAGCAGCGCCGACAACCCGAAGCTGGATCCGCAGAAGGCCAAGACCTTCGAGGTGGGCAGCAAGTGGGCCTTCATGGAAGATGCGCTGGCGGTGAACCTGGCGCTGTTCCAGACCGATGTGGAAAACGAAATCAACACCACCGTTTTGGACGACGCTGGCAACCCGACGCAGACCGGCAGCAAGCGGGTGAAGGGTGTTGAGCTGTCTGCCGTGGGCCGCGTGTCCGAGAACTGGTCGATCAGCGCAGGCTACAGCCACTTGAACACCGACGTGAAGGATGGTGCCAAGGTGGCCGCCGATGGCACCAACAACCTGGTCTATACCCCGGACGATACGTTCACCGGCTGGACCAGCTACGTGCTGCCGCATGGCATTACCGTGGGCGGCGGCGTCCGCTATGCCGCCGGCATGCACCGCGGTACCGACGGTGCCGTCGGCACGCCTGCGTTCACCAAGTCGTATGTGGTCTATGACGCGGTGGTGTCCTGGGCGATCAACGAGAACGTGTCGCTGCGCTTGAACGGCTACAACCTGTTCGACAAGCAGTACGTGGCCAGCATCAACAAGAGCGGCTACCGTTACACCCCGGGCGCCCCGCGTACCTTCCTGCTCAGCGCGGACGTCCGTTTCTGATGCACCTGCGCGGGGGAGCCTGACTCCCCCGCGTATCGACGAGGAACCGCCATGCTGCTGCATATACCCAACGTGCTTGCCCCGGAAGAGGTGGCACAGATGCGCCAGCGGCTGGATGCGGCCGATTGGGCCGACGGTCGCGAGACCGTCGGCGCCCAGGGCGCGCTGGTGAAGCACAACGAGCAACTGCCCGATGCCTCGCCATTGAAGGCCGAGCTCGGCCAGGGCGTGCTGGCCGCGTTGCGGCGCAACCCGCTGTTCTTTGCGGCCACGCTCCCGCTGAAGATCCTGCCACCCCGCTTCAACCGCTACAGCGGCGGCGGCACCTATGGCTTCCACGTCGATGGCGCGGTGATGAACCTGGCCCACGGCGAACAGCTGCGCTCGGACATCTCCTGCACCCTGTTCCTGTCCGCGCCGGAGGAGTACGACGGCGGCGAGCTGGTGATCAGCGATACCTACGGCGAGCACGAAGTGAAGCTGCCCGCCGGCGACCTGATCGTGTATCCGTCCAGCAGCCTGCACCAGGTCAACCCGGTCACGCGTGGCGCGCGCGTGGCCTCGTTCTTCTGGGTGCAGAGCATGGTCCGCGACGATGTGCAGCGGCGCCTGCTGTGGGAAATGGACACCTCCATCGAACGCCTGCGGCAGACCGGTGGCGACGCTACCGCGGTGCTGCAGCTGACCGGCGTGTACCACAACCTGCTGCGGCGCTGGAGCGAAGTCTGAGGCCGGCGCAGCGGCCCTGCGACACTTTGGCAATCATTCTCATTTGCAACCGCTAACAGCTCTCATTACAATCACGCCCCGTTGACGCCGGATGGTCCGGCGTACGCCCAGGGGTTGTCTGCCTTGCGTCGCCCGTTCCGCCCTCGCCCGCTTCGCCTCGTGCAGTTCGGTACCGCCATGCGCGGTCATCGCCCTGCACTGGCCAGCCTGTTGGCGTGGGTCGCGATGCTGGCGTTGCTGCTGGGCACGCTGCCGCTGCTGCCGCACGACGCGACTGATGCCGCCGCGCAGGCCTGGCAGCAGCCGATGGAAGGCCGCGGTGGTGAAGTGCCGATGGAAGAAGACGCGCCGGCCAAGCTGCGCCGCTGCGTCTGCACGCCGACCAAGGCCGCCGACAAGGCACCGCCGCCGCTGCTGCTGGCCAGCCAATGGCTGCGCAGTGAACTGGATCTGATTCCCCTCGCCCCGGTCCGCGCCGGGGCCCGTCCGCACTGGCCGCTGGCCACGCCGGACACGCCGTGGGCCGATGCGCCCGGGCGCCGCCAGCAACGCGGCCAGGCGCCGCCGCTGGCCTGATCTCCGGCCCTTCGTGACCGCACCTGCGGTCGCGCCTGCGCGCTGCTGCCTGCCTCATCCCCTGCTGCATCCCTGCTGCCCCTGACCGGGGCTCCCCGTGCATGCCACGCGTTCCGCGCTGGCATCGCACCACCCTGCATCCTTCGAGGTTACTGCCATGGCCCAGCGCCATCGTGTCCGTTCGTCCCTGTCCCGCCACCTGCTGACCAGCGCCGTGCTGGCCGCCTTCGCCAGCCCCGCCTTCGCCCACGGCGAAGCCGCCGCCCCGCAGACCCTGGACAAGGTGGTGGTCACCGCCTCCGGCTTCGAACAGAAGGTGGTCGATGCGCCGGCCAGCATCAGCGTGGTCAGCCGCGAGGAACTGAGCAAGCGCCCGTACACCAGCCTGGTCGATGCGCTGCGCGACGTCGAAGGCATCGACGTGGGCCTGGAAGCCACCGACAAGAACGGCCGCGCCACCATTTCCATGCGTGGCCTGCCCTCCGAATACACCCTGGTGCTGATCGACGGCCGCCGCCAGAGCAATGTCGGCCAGCTGTACCCGAACAACTTCGGCGGCGGCCAGTTCTCGTACCTGCCGCCGCTGGAGGCCATCGAGCGCATCGAAGTGGTGCGCGGCCCGATGTCCACCCTGTACGGCTCGGATGCAATGGGCGGCGTCATCAACATCATCACCCGCCGCAACCAGGACAGCTGGCACGGCTCGCTCAGCCAGGGCTTCACCGTGCAGCAGGACGACCAGTTCGGCGACGCGCGCACCACCGATGTCTACCTCAGCGGCCCGCTGCTGAAGGACCGCATCAGCATGGCCGTGCGCGGCAGCTACTACGACGCCAAGGCGTCCAACCCCGAATGGGATGCGCTGACCCTGCCCGATGGCACGCCGTGGGAGCGCAGCATCGGCTTCGGCGGCGGCGGCAAGTCGGTGGCCAACACCAACTGGAACACCGGCCTGCGCCTGGATTTCCGCATCAACGACGACCACGAGCTGTGGCTGGACTACGACGTCTCGCGGCAGAAGTACGACAACAGTGAAGGCCAGACCGGCACCCTGGACAGCCTGGCCAGCCTGTGGCGCGTCGGCAACGCGGTCATCCCCAACCCGAACGGCAGCGGCACGATCACCCGCCGCGTGGTGCAGCCGCGCGTGGGCTACACCGCCTACCAGCGCTACGAGCGCGACCAGCTGTCGCTGACCCACCAGGGCCGCTACAGCTTCGGCACCTGGCAGACCTCGCTGACCCACAGCAAGAGCAACAACCTCGGCCGCTCGCTGCCGCTCACCCTGGACGAGCGCGCCAACCTGCAGACCCTATGGAACGACGTCTGCCAGCGCACCGGTGCCGCCAACAACTGCGCCGCCGGCCGCAGCAACGCACTCGGTGCGCTCAACGCCGAAGAGATGGCGCGCCTGCAGGCCTTCCTGCCGCGCCCGCTGCGCACCATGGAACTGGAAGGCTACGTGCTGGACACGATGCTCGACCTCGACTTCGGCGCGCACAAGCTGACCGTCGGCGGCCAGTACAACGACACCGACATGATCGACGGCGTGTTCGGCATGGACGGCGCCGGCTACCGCAGCAACACCAAACAGAAGCACCGCATGTGGGCGCTGTTCGCCGAGGACAACTGGTCGCTGACCGACACCCTGACCGCGACCTTCGGCCTGCGTTACGACGACCACAACGTGTTCGGCAGCCATGTCAGCCCGCGCGGCTACCTGGTGTGGAATGCCAGCGACGCCTGGACCCTCAAGGGCGGCGTCAGCACCGGCTACAAGACCCCGCGTCCGGACCAGCTGTTCCCCGGCATCAGCGGCTTCGGCGGCCAGGGCGTGCTGCCGCTGGTAGGCTCGCCCAACCTGAAGCCGGAAACCAGCACCAACTACGAGCTGGCCGCGTACTACGAAGGCCAGCGCTGGGGCATGAACGTCACCGGCTTCATCAACAAGTTCGATGACAAGATCGCCAGCGGCGGCACTTTCCCGAACTGCGAAGTGGCGCCGGCCGGCAGCGGCTACTGCGTGGACATCGGACCGGGCTGGGCGGAACTGGGCTACAGCACCTTCACCCAGAGCGTGAACATCGACACGGCCGAAACGCGTGGCGTGGAAATGGCCGCGCACGTCGACCTGCTGCAGAACCTGCAGCTGCGCGGCAACTACACCTGGACCAAGAGCGAGCAGACCAGCGGCCCGCAGAAGGGCCTGCCGATCACCGGCACCACCCCGGCCAAGCACATGGCCAACGCCAGCCTCAACTGGCAGCTCAACGATGCCATCAGCCTGTCGCTGATCGGCGAAGGCCGCTACGACCGCTACCGCGACACCATCCTCGATGCCAGCGGCGCCAGCCACAACCGCTACTACCAGGACTACACGATCTTCCACCTGGGCGGCAGCTGGGATGCCACGCCGTGGCTGACCGTCAATGCACGCGTCAACAACCTGCTGGACAAGGACTTCGTCTCGCAGTCGTGCCTGCTGATCAGCCAGAGCGAGTTCAACTGCGTGGATGACTATGCGACCAAGGACCAGCGCCGTAGTTACTGGATCTCGTTGAACGCGAAGTTCTGACCGCGCCCCCTGCCGTGGTGGGTGCCAACCTTGGTCGGCACCGCTTCATCCACGCATGGCGTGGATCTACTGCACACCGGTAGTGCCGGCCGCTGGCCGGCATTGCGCTGCTGTGGCATCCACGCATGGCGTGGATCTACTGCACCGGTAGTGCCGGCCGCTGGCCGGCATTGCCCGGGTTCCTCCCACACGGGATACACAACGACACCTAATTGCGAGCCATTCTCATTAATGCTGTAATGGGTAGTCTTCACCCGCCCCGAAAAACACCGTGAGCCGTCCCGTGTCCTCCACCGTGCAGCAGCAACAGAGCCGTGGCTTCTGGCTGCGTACGCTGCACCAGTGGCACTGGATCAGCTCGGCGGTGTGCCTGATCGGCATGCTGCTGTTCGCGGCCACCGGCCTGACCCTGAACCACGCGGCGAAGATCGAAGCCAAACCGCAGGTGCAGAGCCAGAAGCTGGAACTGCCGGCTGAGCTTCTCGGCGCGCTGGGTGACCGCGAAGACGGCAACGCCCCCATTCCGCTGCCGGCCCGGCAATGGCTGGATGCGCAGCTGGACATCGGCATCGGCGGACGCCCGGCCGAATGGTCGCCGGAAGAAATCTACCTGTCGCTGCCGCGCCCCGGTGGCGACGCCTGGCTGAGCATCGACCGCGAAAGCGGTGCAGTGGAATACGAATCGACCTCGCGCGGCGCGGTGTCCTACCTCAACGACCTGCACAAGGGCCGCAATGCGGGCCCGGCGTGGGGCTGGTTCCTGGACCTGTTCGCGGTGGCCTGCCTGGTGTTCTGCATCACCGGCCTGTTCCTGCTGCACCTGCATGCGCGGCAGCGGCGCATGACCTGGCCGCTGGTCGGCCTGGGCCTGATGATCCCGCTGCTGATCGCCCTGCTGCTGATCCACTGACTTCCATCCGTTCCCTCCGGAGCCGCCCCATGCGCGTCACCCTCACCATCGCCCTCAGCGGCCTGCTGGCCACCTCGCCGGCCTATGCCGCCACCCTCGACATCAACGTCGAAGTGCCCAAGCTCAACGTTGCCGAATACCACCGCCCGTATGTGGCCGTGTGGCTGGAAGGCGCCGACCAGAAGGTCGCCGCCAACCTGTCGGTCTGGTACCAGCAGACCAGCAACAGTGAAGGCCATGGCACCAAGTGGTTGCCCGACCTGCGCCAGTGGTGGCGCAAGAGCGGCCGCACGCTGCAGGTGCCGGTGGATGGCGTGACCGGTCCGACCCGCCCGGCGGGCAAGCACGCACTGTCGTTCAACGACCAGCAGCCGGCCCTGAAGCAGCTGGCCCCGGGCAGCTACACCCTGGTGGTGGAAGCGGTGCGCGAAGTCGGCGGCCGCGAACTGCTGAAGATCCCCTTCACCTGGCCGGCCACCGCCGCGCAGAACGGCAAGGCGCAGGGCGCCACCGAACTGGGCCAGGTCACCCTCGCCGTCAAACCGTAATTGCATGACCCCCGGGTCGGATCCCTTCCGCAGGAAGGGCTCTGGCCCCACCACCACCCCTGGAGTCTTCCGCATGAAGCGCACGCTCGTCCTAGCCGCCGCCCTGGCCGCTGCCCTTCCGTTCTCCGCCCTGGCCCACAAAGCCTGGCTGCTGCCCTCGCAGACCGTCATCGCCGGCAACGCGCCGTGGATCACCGTCGACGGTGCGGTCTCCAACGACCTGTTCTATTTCAACCACGTGCCGCTGCGCCTGGAATCGCTGGTGATCACCGCGCCGGACGGCAGCAGCGTGCAGCCGCAGAACGCCGCCACCGGCAAGTACCGCAGCGTGTTCGACATCGAGCTGAAGCAGCAGGGCACCTACCGCATCGCCTCGGTCAATGACGGCCTGTTCGCCACCTACGAACAGAACGGCGAGCGCAAGCGCTGGCGTGGCACCGCCGCGACCTTCGGCGAACTGCCCAAGGATGCGAAGAAGCTGGAAGTGAGCCAGTCGGTGGGCCGCGTGGAAACCTTCGTCACCAACGGCGCGCCGAACGCCACCGCGCTGAAGCCGACCAACCGCGGCATCGAGCTGGTGGCCGTGGGCCATCCGAACGATCTGTTCGCTGGCGAGGAGTCCACCTTCCGCGTGCTGGTGGATGGCAAGCCGACCGCCGGCCTGGAATTCGAGATCGTGCGTGGCGCCACCCGCTACCGCAACGCGCAGGACGAGCTGAAGCTGACCAGCGATGCCAAGGGCGAGATCAAGGTGACCTGGCCCGAAGCCGGCATGTACTGGCTGGAAACCGGTACCGAAGACAACAAGACTTCGGTGAAGCAGGCCGCCAAGCGCCGCCTGAGCTACGTCGCCACCCTGGAAGTGCTGCCGCAGTAACGTGGACCGCGGTGCCGGGCCCGTCCCGGCACCGCGCCTGCAACGCCCCGCCATGACCGATCCCCTGTCCGACATCGCCCGCCTGGGCGGCACCACCATGGGCACCACCTGGAGTGTGTCGCTGGTGGCGCCACGCCAGCGCGACCTGCACCCGCTGCACGCCGGCATCCAGGCGCGCCTGGATGACGTGGTCGCGCAGATGAGCACCTGGGACGCCGGCTCGGACCTGGCCCGCTACAACCGCGCCGCCGCCGGCCAGTGGTGCCCGCTGCCGGCCGAAACCCGCCAAGTGCTGGCCGCCGCGCAGGCGATTGCCGCCACCAGCGACGGCGCATTCGATCCCACCCTGGGCCCGCTGGTCGCGCTGTGGGGCTTCGGTGCACAGGCCGGCCCGCGCCGCGTGCCCGACGCCGCCACCCTGCAGGCCACGCGTGCGCGCTGTGGCTGGCAGCAGCTGCAGTGGCGCGCTGACACCCTGCTGCAACCTGGCGGCCTGGAACTCGATCTCTCTGCGATTGCCAAAGGCTTCGGTGTCGACCACGTCGCTGCCTGGCTGCGCGCGCAGGGCATCACCGCGGCACTGATCGAAGTGGGCGGCGAACTGGCCGGCTACGGCCGCAAGCCCGACGGACAGCCGTGGCGCGTCCTGGTGGAGTCGGCCCCGGAAGAAGACGCGCGCGGCGATACGCCACCGCGCGTGCTGGCGCTGGATGGCAAGGCCGTGGCCACCTCGGGCGACCGTTGGCACCAGTACCACGCCGATGGCCAGGCCTACAGCCACAGCCTGGACCCGCGCACCGGCATGCCCGTGCGCCAGGTGGCAGCGGCAGTGACCGTGGTCGCCGACGATGCGATGCACGCCGATGCCTGGGCCACTGCGCTGACCGTGCTCGGCCGCGAACAGGGCCTGGCCCTGGCCGAGCGCGAAGGCCTGGCCGCACGCTACCTGGAACGCGCGATCGACGGTCCGCGCGAACATCTCAGCAGCGCCTTCCAGCGCCTGCTGGACGAGCAGGCCGCATGAGCCGCCGGCCAACGCGCGCCGTGCTCGGCAACCTCATCGTGATGGTGCTGCTGGCCGTGGCCGGCTACGCCCTGCTGCGCCTGCACCTGGGCGAAGCCTGGTGGCAGGGTGCCCCGCCCACGCGCCACTGGCAGGGCGCCGTGCTGGCCATCGCGCTGTATGCGCTGGCCTGCACCGCAGTGTGGTGGCGTGGGCGCCCGCGCGATGACGCCGCCAGCGGTGATGTCACGCCGCTGCTGCTGGTGTGGTCCAGCCAGACCGGCTTCGCCCGCGAACTGGCCGAACGCAGCGCCGAGGCCCTGCGTGCCGCCAGCCTGCCGGTGCGCGTGCGTGGGCTGCATGAAGTCCACACCGCGCTGCTGGCGCAGAGCCAGCGCGCACTGTTCATCGCCAGCACTACCGGCGAAGGTGATGCCCCCGATCACGCCCTGCCCTTCCTGCGCCGGGTGATGAGCACATCACCCTCGCTGGGCCACCTGCAGTTCGGCGTGCTCGCGCTGGGTGACCGCAGCTACGGCCATTTCTGTGCGTTCGGCCACCGGCTCGACGACTGGCTGCGCCAACACGGCGCGCACCCGATGTTCGATGCGATCGACGTCGACAACGCCGATCCGGCCGCGCTGCGCCACTGGCAGCAGCTGTTGGGACAGATCGGCGGCGGTGTGAGCGAGCTGCCTGACTGGAGCCCGGCGGAGTACCAGCCGTGGCCGCTGCTGCAGCGCGAACACCTCAACCCCGGCAGCCTCGGCGGGCCGGTGTACTGGCTGCGCCTGCAGCCACCGGCCGGCAGCGATGCGCAGTGGCAGGCCGGTGACATCGCCGAAATCGGCCCGCAGCACGCTGCCGTTTCCACGCGCGCGTGGCTGCTTGAGCGCGGTTTCGATCCGGATCTGCGTCTGGACGATGGCGTCGCCCTGCTGGATCGCGTCGTGCGCTCGCACCTGCCCAGCCTCGTCGCACCGGGCGACCTGCCCGGGTTGCTGGCGTCACTGCAGCCGCTGCCGCATCGCGAGTACTCGATTGCCTCGGTGATGGCCGATGGCGCGCTGGAACTGCTGCTTCGCCGCCAGCTGCGTGCCGACGGCACGCCCGGCATCGGCAGCGGCTGGCTGTGCGACCACGCGGTGATGCAGGAGCCGGTGCAGCTGCGCCTGCGCCGCAACCAGAATTTCCATGGCGTGGCCGCCGAGGTACCGCTGCTGCTGATCGGCAACGGCACCGGCATTGCCGGCCTGCGCGCGCACCTGCACGAGCGCGCCCGCAGCGGTGCGCGCCGCACCTGGCTGCTGTTTGGCGAACGCTCGGCCGCGCACGATTTCCATTTCGGCGAGGAGCTGCAGACCCTGCTGGCCGACGGCACGCTGGCGCGGCTGGATGCGGTGTTCAGCCGCGATGGCGGCGCCCACCGCTACGTGCAGGACCGGCTGCTGGCCGAAGCAGCGACGCTGCGGCAGTGGGTGGAAGAAGGCGCCACGATCCTGGTCTGCGGCAGCCTGCAGGGCATGGCCCCGGCGGTGGATGCGGTGATCGAACAGGTGCTCGGTGCCGAGTGCAAGGAGGCACTGTTGATGGCCGGTCGTTACCGCCGCGACGTGTATTGACCATTGTAGAGCCGAGCCCATGCTCGGCTGGCGACGCCCCACGACACCGGGCATGGCCCGGCGCTACCCGGCGCGCGTTACCCGTATCGCCAACAAC
>NZ_JACVTT010000037.1:0-41329 GCF_016624665.1 Stenotrophomonas sp. S39
GCGGGGGCGGCGCGGGGGGCCCGCGCCCCCCCCCCCGGCCGCCGCCCCCGGCGGGGGGGGGGGGCCCCCCCCCCCCCCCACTTCGAGTGCAACGAAGAAACGCCGCTGCGGCTGCTGCGGCGCAAGATGCCGCGCGCCATGCGCTTTGTTACGTTCACGCGTGACCCGCGGTGTCAGCAAGTCGTTGCACCTGCGTCGTACCGGAGGAGGCCGGTACGCACGCTAGAACGCCTTCGCAACGCTTGAGGACACCCTGGGAGGGGATTACAGATGGATTCGTCGCTCGCGCTTCACTGCGGCCGCGCGCCGCTCACCGTGCTTGCCCTGTCGATCGGACTGGCGCTGAGCCACGCCGCGCATGCACAACAGACGCCGGAAGCGGCCGCCGCCGATGCGGTCGACCTGGACAAGGTGGAGGTCAAGGCGACCTACCGCGAAAGCCTGCAGCAATCGCTGGACGAAAAGCGCTACAGCGTCGAGCAGGTCGATGCGATCTACGCCGAGGACATCGGCAAGTTTCCCGACCTGAACCTGGCCGAGTCGATGCAGCGCATCGCCGGTGTCTCCATCGACCGCGAAGGCGGCGAAGGCCAGCAGATCTCCGTGCGCGGCCTCGGTTCGGACTTCACCCGCGTGCGCATCAACGGCCTGGAAGCGCTGTCCACCGCCGGCAGCGGCAGCACCGGCGTCAACCGCAGCCGCGGCTTCGACTTCAACACCTTCGCCTCCGAACTGTTCAGCCGGGTCAAGGTCAACAAGACCCAGTCGGCGCAGATGGACGAAGGTTCGCTCGGCGCCACCGTCGACCTGCGCGCGTCGCGGCCGTTCGACTTCAATGGTTTCCAGGCCTCGCTCAATGGCCAGTACGGTTACAACGAACTGTCGCGCTCGAAGGACCCGCGCGTGTCGGCGCTGCTGAGCAATACCTGGGCCGACGGCCGCTTCGGTGCGCTGGTGTCGGCGGCGTGGAGCAAGCGCACGATCTTCGAGGAAGGCTACAACCCGGTGCGCTGGGAGCACGGCAACTACCGCAACTCCAACCAGGCCACGGCCGCCAACAACGGCACCTACGGCTTCTGCAGCCCGGCCGGCTATGACCCGCAGACGCCGCGCAACCCGGCCGCCAATGAAACCGCGCAGGGCGTCGGCAGCGCCGCCAACCAGGCGCGCAGCAACGGCTGGGGCAGCTATGGCATCGACGCCACCCACTGCGGCACCGGCATCGACCGCCCCGATGCAACGGCAGAGAACATCGCCGCCTACGAGACCGCCACCAATGCGTGGATCCCGCGCTACCCGCGCTACATCCGCACCGAGCATGAGATCGAGCGGCTGGGCGTCACCGGCGCGCTGCAGTTCCGCTTCAGCCCCGACAGCCTGCTCAACCTCGACCTGATGTACTCGAAGCTGGACAAGGACCAGCGCGAGGACTCGATCGGCGCCAACCTGCATCGCACCGCGCAGTACGGCGGCAAGACCCAGATCGTGGTGCGCGAGGCGCAGGTGGATGCACAGAACCGGCTTGTCTACGGCGTGTTCGACAACGTCGACTTCCGCACCGAATCAACCGCCATCGAGGAAAGCACCGAGTTCAAGCAGGCCAGCCTGAACTTCGAGCACCGCTTCAACGATGCCGTGCGCCTGGATGCGCTGGTCGGCCACTCCTCGTCCAGCTTCGAGCGGCCGGTGTTCTCCATGGTCAGCTTCGACAACAGCAACCTGGATGGCTTCGTGCTGGACATGCGCAACGGCGCCAGCATGCCGTCGATGACCTTCCCCTTCGCCCTAGGTGATGCGGCATCGTGGCAATGGCTGGGCTACGGCACCGCGCCGGTGAACGCCAACGGCACCGCGCGTGGCGGCAACATCAGCGAAGTGCGCCTGAACCCGCAGTACGTCGACAACAGCTTCGACACCGCCAAGGTCGACCTGACCTTCAACGTGTCGCCCACCTTCACCCTGCGCGGCGGCCTGGCCTACAAGGACTACGGCATGCGCACGCAGGAGTACCGCAACATCAGCTATGGCCGCATGTCGCAGGCGCTGCCCGATGGCGTCGGCGTGGGCGATCTGTCCACCAGCCTCGATGGTTTCGGCAAGGGCCTGGATGGCAGCACGCCGGGCAGCTGGCTGATCCCCGACTTCAACCGCATCGCCGAGCTGCTGGACATCTACTGCAACTGCAACACCGGCACCCTCGGCGGCGACTACCGCCTGGCCGGCGTCGGCCACTTCGGTGCTTCGAACAACAACTTCGACGTGACCGAGAAGAGCTACGCCAGCTACCTGCAGCTGGACTTCAACACCGAACTCTGGGACCGCCCGTTCCGCGGCAACCTCGGCCTGCGCTACGTGCGCACCGAGATCGATGCCAGCGGCTATGCACCGTGCCAGGCGGCAAGCAGCAGCGACCTGTCGGCGGCTTGCGAACCGTTCCTGGGCGTGGCCAGCGCCACCGCCGATGCCGGCGAGCGCCTGCTGGTGGCCACCACCGTCGGCCACCGCTATGACGACTGGCTGCCCTCGCTGAACCTGGCCTGGGACCTGACCGACAGCGTGGTGCTGCGCTTCGGCGCGGCCAAGACCATGGCCCGGCCGACCCTGTCCAACCTGTCGCCCAGCGTCAGCGGCGGCCCGACCAGCTTCCTCGACGAGGACCGCTACTACTCGATCAACCTGGGCAACCCGAAGCTGGATCCGTTCCGCTCCACCAACTACGACCTGAGCGCGGAGTGGTACTTCCAGGAAGGTGCCCTGCTGTCGGCGGCGGTGTTCTACAAGGACATCGAAACCTACGTGCAGCGCACCCGCCTGCTGACCACCTGGGGCGACATGGGCTATTCGCTGGACCTGCTGCCGGCCGGCTTCAGCCCGAACACGCTGTTCAACGTGCAGAGCTACTTCAACACGCCCGGTGGCCCGCTGAAGGGCTATGAGCTGACCTACCAGCAGCCCTTCAGCTTCCTGCCCGGCTTCTGGAAGAACTTCGGCATCCAGCTGAACTACACCCACGTCGATTCGAAGATCAAATACCTCTTCAGTTCCGGCAGCGGCGACACCATCGTCACCACCTACACCGAGAACGACCTGCTGAACCTGTCGCCGAACTCGTACAACGCCACCCTGTACTACGACGACGGCCGCTTCAGCGCACGCGTGTCCACCAGCTACCGCGATGCCTACATCAACCAGATCCTGACCCAGGAAAACGTCTGGGACCTGGACGGCAACCAGTACGCCACCGCCGATGTCACCGGCAAGTACAGCGTGGAGAACGTGGATTTCAACATGTCCTGGAAGTTCAACAAGCAGCTGACCGTCAGCTTCGAGGCGATCAACCTGCTGGACAGCGCCGACGAGCGCTTCGTCGATTCGGCCCTGTCACTGCCCGACCGCTACACCCACACCGGGCGCCAGTACTACCTGGGGCTGCGCTACAAGTTCTGAGCACGCCCCTGCCCCGCCGTACCGCACCGCCGCCATGCCGCTGCACCGTCGAATGCTGCTGAAAGGAAGGTTCCATGCACCGTACCGCTCCTGACCTGATCCGCCCGCGCCGCCGCCTGCTGGTGGCCGCGCTGTCGCTGGCCACCGCGCTGCCCGCGCTGGCCGCACCGTCGCCGACGCTGCTGTTCCACGTCGACGCCAACCAGGGGCTGACTGCCGTGACGGCGCAGGGCGAAGCGGTGCCGAACTTCCGCGACAAGGCGGCGGTGGTCGATGACGGTGCACGCGGCAAGGCCATCCAGTGGGAAGACGATGGCGTGCTGGCCTGGGATGCGCCCGGCAACATCCAGGCCCAGCGTGGCACCCTCGCCTTCGACTGGCGCCCGCGCTACGCGGTGGGCGAAGCACCGTTCGTGATCTTCCGCGTCGGCTATGCCGACCACAGCAGCTGGGACATGGCATGGCTGCGCATCGACTGGAACGGCCACGGCTTCGATGCGTTCGTCACCGATGCCAACCTCGCGCGCAGCCGCGTGTCGTTCCGCATGGATACGCCGCCGCGGCCGGAGCAGTGGCTGCACCTGGCCTTTGCCTGGGACGAGGACCAGGGCGTGCGCCTGTTCGTCGATGGCCGCGAAGTGGCGCGTGCACAGGCCACCGGTGACTACGACGCGGCGCTGGACCAGCTCGGCCTGGCCGGGCGGGTGATGGCGCCCTACCAGGTGCAGAGCCGTTACAACTTCCTGCGCGGCAGCGATTTCCAGCACATCCGCGTCTACGACCGCATGCTCGATGGCCCTGCCGTGCAGGCGCTGGCGGGCGGCAAGGCGCCGGCCAGCGCAGTGGCAGCGGCCACCGACGAGCGTGCCTGGCGCCATCGCTTCGGCTGGGAAGGTGCGGCACCGCCGGCACTGGCATCGGCCGGCACGCGCATCCGCAAGATCGAGTTTGCCGATACCCGTGACCTGAAGGCATGGATGTGGAAGGCCACCGATGGCATCGCCGAAACCACCTGGCCGGGCGTGTACAACCGCTCGCGCCTGCCCGGCCGCAACGACTATTTCCAGCTGCCGGACTGGAACACCTACGTGGAAAGCGGCCAGCACCTGGATCTGACCCTGCCGGCCGGGGAGACGGTGAACCGCATGGAGATCCGCGGTGCGGCCTTCGGCACCCTGGCCCACGGCCCCGACGCTGCCCATGCCATGCAGGTGCTGGCCACGCGCCCGCGCGGCGTGGTGCGCAGCGTGCAGGACATTCCCGCGCAGCAGGGCGGCGTGCTGCGTTTCAGCAACGTCGAACAGGAAACGCCGATCCAGGAAATCTGGGCCTACAACGTGAGCGAAGGCGCCGAGCCGGAAGGCACGGTGAAGCAGGCCTACGTGATCGACAGCCAGGCGCTGCCCGACTACACCAACCTCGATGCGCTGCGGCACTACATCAATGGCCGCTACCCGGTGGCCGAGCGCAGCACGGTGATGGCCCTGCCCAAGGGCGCCGGTTCGCGCCGCCGTGATGCCGGCAGCCTGCCGGCGCAGCCGCGGCCGATCGTGCACGTGCTGATTCCCTCCGGCGTGGGCGATGCGCCGGCCAACCAGCCGTTGATCCGCAGCTGGGCCTACAGCTGGGAAAACATGCACGACGGCCTGGATGGCGTGGCCATCGATATCCCTGCGCTGGACCTGCCGGCCACCCACGGCGGCCTGATCCCGCTGAACATCCGCATCAAGGACCCGATCTGGCCGGCGCGCGACATGATCGATGTCTCGGTGTCGGTGCAGCCGGGGCAGGCACGCACGCTGTGGCTGGACCTGCGCGACCGTATCCTCACCCCGGACAGCCTGTGGCTGAGCATCGCCTCGGCCGCGCCGGGCTTCGATGCCGCCGCGCTGGATGGCGCGCAGATCCGCCTGGTGTTCAAGCCGCGCGCGGACGCGCTGAAGGAGCACGTCGCCGACCGCTTCAACCAGGTGCGCGACAACTGGGGCTTCCTGGTCGAGGAGCACACCACCTCCAAGCGCCAGCGCCTGTATGCGCGCGTGTATGCCGACCTCAGCGACCTGCTGCGGGTGGACCCGGACCACGAACTTGGCCGCCTGTACTGGAACTACATCAGCTACAACAGCCAGGGCCGCCCGCCCTACACCGCACCGGCCGTGCCCAAGGGCGTGCCGGCGTGGGCATTCAACCAGGTGCAGGACCTGGCCCAGGTGCGGCAGTTCGTCGACTGGTGGATCGACCAGCGCCAGGTGGCCTATGGCGATTTCGGCGGCGGCATTTCCGATGATTCCGACCTGACCCAGCAGTGGCCGGGGCTGGCCCTGATGGGCGTGCAGCCGGACCGGCTGAATGCCTCGCTGACCGCGCTGTCCGATGCGGTGTACCGCAATGGCATGTTCAGCAACGGCCTGAGCACGATCGAGACCGACGAGCTGCATTCCTACGAGGAAGGCATCAACACCAACAGCGCCATGCTCTACCTCAACTGGGGCGACCCGTTGACGCTGGAGCGCCTGATGGAAACGGTGAAAGCGTTCGACGAGCGCATCATCCTGCGCAACCCGCAGGGCAACCTGCTGTTCTCCAGCAACTGGTTTGGTGGCAACAAGGTCTACCGCGAACCGAACTGGCAGTGGCAGAAGCCCTATTCGTTCCCGGTGCTGCACCCGGCGTTCCTGCTGGGCCAGTACAACGCCGATGCGACCGGCCGCAAGCTGGTGATCGGCCTGGCCGATGGCTACCTGGCCCACGCGGGCACTGACGGGAAGGGCCGCTTCACCCTGCCCAACGAGATCAACTGGGCCACCGGTGCCACCCGCGGTGGCGAGTTGAACAACGGCTCCGGCGGCGGCGACACGATGCACACCTTCTGGGCGGCGTGGCGCTGGACCGGCGATGCGAAGTACCTGCAGGCGCTGGACTACCGCGTGGCGCGTGGTGGGCCGGGCGCGCTGGCCAACCTGGGCGAGAACTACGTGGACGTGCTGGGCAGGCAGCAGGACTGGTACCCGACGCTGACCGCCGACGCCGATGCTGGAAAGACCGGTTTCGCCAGCCTGATGGCGTGGCAGGCCAGCGGTGATACGAAGTACATCGACGCGCTGCACGCCGACGGCCTGCAGGCCAAGGTGCAGCGCGCCTACATGAACACCGAGGGCCACTGGTGGTCCGACCGCGTGGAAGCGCCCAGCGAGTTCCTGCAGCGCGCGCGCCTGGGTGGCATCGCGCTGAAGCGCAACCAGAGCTGGCCCGGCCACACCGTCAGCTGGCGCTTCGACCGCGACGGCGCCGCCGAACAGGTGGCCCTGCTGGTGCACGCGCCGTCACGCGAACGCTTCACCGTGACCAGCCACAACCTGGGCACGCGCACCATCGCCGCCGACATGACCGGCTGGAACGTGGCCAGCGGCACCTGGCGCGTGCGCAGCGGCGTGGACGCCGATGGCGACGGGCGCATCGACGGCACCGCCACCGAACGCAGCGTGCAGCTGGAAACCAGCGCTTCGGTGCCGATGCAGTTCCGACCGGGCCGCACCGAAGTGTTCGAGTTCGAGCGGATCACCGCCGGTACGCCGGTGGAAATGCGCGCGGACCTGGGCATCGGTCGCGGCGATGTGCGGGTGGACGGGCGCCAGGTACACGTGACCGTGCACAGCCTGGGCCATGCCGGCAGCGGCGTGGGCGTAGCGGTGCTGGAGGACGCACGTGGCCGCGAGATCGCGCGCACCGAGGTGCCGGCGCTGGCCGCACCGACCGACCTGCAGCCGAAGACGGTGGTGGTGTCGCTGCCGTTGCCCGCCGGTGACCGCAGCGGCCTGCGCGTGCGCGTGGCGCTGGCCGATGGCGGCGAGGAAGTGACCCGGTTGAACAACGTGGCCGACGTGCCGCGTTGATGGGGCGTGCCGCTGCCTCGCCTGCGTAGAGTCGAGCTTGCTCGACTGCTGTTGGTGCCCTGCAAAGCGCAGTCGAGCAAGCTCGACTCTACGGAGAGCGATGCGCATGCGCGCGGTCAGCAAAGCGCAGTCGAGCAAGCTCGACTCTACGGAAAGCGATGCTCATGCGCGACGTCAGGCCGCGTCGGTCTCCATCATCTTCACCCGGCGCTGGTACCAGCCATCGTCGAGCGGGTCGAACACCGCGCTGCGTTCCATCACGCCCTGGTACACATGCACCGACACCGCCACGTCGGTCTCGCTGGCGTTGCGCAGCGTGTGGTATTCGTGCGGCGGAATCAGGCTGCCGGCGCTGCCGCGGTAGCCGTACAGCGCCTCCTGCGCGGCGAAGCGGTGGCGATCGCCCTGCCGTTCCAGCAGCGCATACGGGGTGACGATCAGTTCGCCCTGCCAGACGCCTTCCACGCACCACATCGCATCGTGGTCGTGCAGCGGCGTGCCCTGCCCCGGCCCCCAGCACATGGCGATGACGCTGTAGCCCAACGTCGGGCTGCGGTGCAGTTCGCGGCGCGCGTAATGGCCGTCCACCGGACGGCGTACACAGGCGGGCAGTTCGATGAGCGGATCGATGATGGCCTCGCGCAGCACCCTCTGCAGGGCGTGGGTGATCAACGGCGGATCGGCCAGGCAGACCGCGCCGTCGATGGCCGCCAGCAGGCGATCCCGGCCCGTGAACGGCAATGGTGTGAATGCTGCTCCCATGCCAGCCAGTCTAGGCGAGCTGGGTTAACAGAATGTTTGCAGCCGCCCAGCCTGCGGCCGAAAGGCCAATTACGAAATAATTCGACGTAATTAACCGACGTTTCTTGGCGTTGGCCGCGTCAAGGCAACAGCAGTGCGCGCATCCCCGGCACCTCGCGAGCCAGTTCCGTGGCCACCAGGGTTGCGAACACCTGCGCGCCCTCGTCGCCCAGATGGGTGTAATCGAAGGCCTGCTTGGCCTGCCCCATCGGCTCCAATGCCGCGTTCTGCACCGCCGCCGGCGCGCCGGCCAGGCCGGGGCTCGCGCCTACCGTGGTGCCGCCCAGGGCGCTGGCCACCTGCGCCTGGCTCGCCGGTGCCTGCGCAAGCCGCATCGCCGGCACCGGCCCGAGTGCCTGCACCAGGGCGCGGCTGCGCGCATGCAGATCCACCAGCGGCACCTGCAGTTCGCGCGCCACCGCACGCACGCTGTCGGCCCACGGTGCAAGGTCGTCCACCAGCACGCCATCGACGAACTGGCGTCGGGTCAGCGGGGTCAGCAGTACCGGTTTGGCGCCGGCCGCGCGGACCTGCTGCACGTAGCGGCGCAGGTTGTCGGGGAACTCCTGCTGCAGGTCGGTCGAGCGCCCCGGCTTGCCCGGCTGGTCGTTATGGCCGAACTGGATCAGCACCCAGGTGGCGGCGTAGCCCGGCGTCCGCATCTCCGCCTCGACCAGGGCCCACGAACCCTCGGCGCGGTAGTTGTACGTGCTGCGGCCACCGCGTGCCAGGTTCAGGCAGGCGGCGAACGAGGTCACGTGGTCGGCGCAGAAGCGCGGGCCCCAGCCGCCCTGCACGGCGGTGGTGGAATCGCCGACCAGTACGATCTTGCTGGCGCGGATCGGCGTGGGTGCCGGGCGGTCGCTGATCGACGGGTCGACGGCGGCGTGGGCCGCGCCGGCCACGGCCAGGGCCAGCAGAACAGGCAGCAGGCGCATGTCAGGCGGTTCCTCGTTGCAGGAAGGGGACGCGCTGGTAGAGCTCGCGCTCGCCACCGCGCGGGTCATCGGCGCCGCGGCTGCGCACGTCGAACAGCATCGTGCGCCGCTGCGGCAGGGTGTACGGCGCCCAGTCCGCCAGCCCGGCGTGGTTGGGATTGCCGTGGCGGGCGAAGGCGACCAGTGCATCGCTCATGGTCGCGGCCAGCGCACGTGCATCCGCGCCGCCGCCGGTGCGCGCCGTGGGCAGGCCGGCGTTGTCGAACACCAGCGGAATGTCGAGGGTGTGGAAGGCACGCAGGCGCCCTTCCTGCACCGGCGAGGGCCAGTCGAGCTGGTAGGCCCAGGTGGGCGCCGCCGTGGCCGGCTGGCGGGCACGCGCTTCCAGTTCTTCCACCGCGCCACGCCAGGAGCGCCCGGCGGTGGTGGCCGCGAAGAACACCTCCGACGGCGTGTAGTGCGGGTACAGGCGGCGGTAGTGCTCGATCACCACCGAGGGCAGCAGATCGACGAACTGCTGCTTCTCCAGCTGCGCCGGCAGGGTGATCCAGTCCAGCGCGAAGTTGCCCGGGTCGTTGCCGAGGAAGGCACGGGTTTCATCGCGGGTGTTGCCGATCACCATCGGGATGGCCGCCGACTGCGCCGGTGCCTGCGGCCAGAACGGATGCACCGGCAGCACCACCTCATCCAGCACCGGCCCGAAGTACAGGGCGCTGTCCTCCACCCGCGAGGGATCACGGGCACGCGTCGCGGCCAGCAGATCGGCCGCGGGCAGGCGCAGCAGCGCGGCCAGGTCCGGCGCGCGCACTGCGTCCATCGCCACTGCTGCACGCTGTGCGGCTGCGCGCGGGCCAGCGGCGGTGACCTGCTGCCCGCTCATCGTCCACGCCCGCTGGAACAGGCCGCGCGCGGCCGGCATCGCCATCAGCGTGGCGATCTTGGCGCCGCCGCCGGACTGGCCGAACACGGTGATGTTGCCCGGGTCGCCACCGAACGCCGCAGCGTGCTCGCGCACCCACTGCAGCGCCTGCACCAGATCCAGCTGGCCGACATTGCCGGATGCCGCGTAGCGCGGGTCGCCCAGCGCGCCCAGGTACAGGTAGCCGAAGGTGTTCAGGCGGTGGTTGAGGGTGACCACCACCACGTCGCCACGGCGGCACAGCGCACTGCCGTCGTACAGCGGGTCGCTGCCGGAGCCGTTGTTGAAGCCGCCGCCGTGGATGTACACAAGCACCGGGCGGCGCGCGCGCGCATCCAGCGCGGGCGTCCACACGTTGAGGAACAGGCAGTCCTCGCTGCCAGGCCCTTCGCTGCCGCCCTGCGGTGCCGCAGCACCGAATTCCAGCGCGTCGGCGATGCCGCGCCAGGCCGCTTCGCGGCGCGGCGGCTGGAAGCGGTGGGCGGCCGTATCTGCGCCGTAGCGCAGGCCGCGGAACACCAGCACACCCTGTTCGCGCTGGCCGCGCACGCGCCCGCCGCGCACCCGCGCCAGCACCTGGGTGTCATCGCGCGGGCCGGGTGCTGCCAGCGCCGCCGGCAGTGATGCCACGGTGGCCGTGGCCAAGGCCCAGCGCGCGCTGTCGCGCAGGAAGCGGCGGCGCTGCAGATCGTTCGGCGCGGTGTTCATCGGCTACCCCGGGGTCGGATTCCCTCGCCACCGGAGCGGGGCTCTGACCCCCCATCCGACCCCATGCCCGCAGCCGCCAACCACGCTTCCGCCAGCATCGGCCACGCCGCCAGGATGGAGTCCGGCGGCACGCGCATGCCGAATCCATGCCCGCCGTGGGCGAACAGGTGCAGTTCGTGTTCAACGCCGGCGTCGGCCAGTGCCGCGGCCATCAGCACGCTGTTGCGCACGCTCACCACGCGATCGTCGTTGGCATGCACCAGCAGGGTCGGCGGCATGTCCGCACGCACCTGCTGCTGCATGGAGTACTGCGCCGCCAGCGCCGCATCGGGGTGTTCGCCCAGCAGGCGCCCGCGCGAGCCACTGTGCGCATGCGCGCCCATGTCGATGACCGGATAGACCAGCACCGCCCGCGCCGGCCGTGCGCTCAACCGATCGATCGCATCGCGCGCCGGGTACACCGGGGTATCGAAGGCGGTGGCCAGCCGCGCGGCGACGTGGCCGCCGGCGGAAAAGCCCATCACCGACACGCTGCCGGCATCCAGCCCACGCTGTGCGGCCTGCCCGCGCACCACGCGCAGCGCGCGCTGCGCATCGGCCAGCGCGGCCTGGCGGTCACGGCCGGCCTGCGGCAGGCGGTAGCGCAGCACGAACAGGGTGTAGCCGGCGCGGTCCACCCACTCCGGCACCAGGGCGCTGTCTTCCTTGTCGATCACCACGCGCTGGTAACCGCCACCGGGAATAACCAGCAGTGCGCGCCCGTTCGGCCGCGCCGGCGGATGCACCAGCAGGTAGGGCGCATCGATCTGGTCGACATAGCGGTCGGGCTGCGCCGGATCACGGCTGCGCTCGACCACCCGTGCCGGCCGCACCGGTCCCTGCTCACCCGGCACCTGCCCGGCCGGCCACAGCGCGATCTGTTCGCCGGCCAGCTCCTGGCCGGGGCGTTCGTTGTCGCGCGGCGGCGCGGCGGAGGTGGTCAGCGGCAGGGCCAGCAACAGCCCGCAGAACAACAGCACGACAGGACGCAGACGCATGGCAGGCAACGGCTCCGGCAGGACAGGGACAGGGTGCCTGGTGCATCCGGTGGCAGCACGTGATGCGCTGCGGCTTGCACGATGACACCGGTTTACCATATACACCTCCTGCAGACGCTGTCGATGGGCAGTGCAACAAACACAGGGAGACCGTTCTTGAGCAACGAACACGGCACACATGGGCAGACGCCGCCGCCGGACGATGCGGCCGCGATCGCCCAGGCCTTCACCACCGCCCGCCGCGCCGGGCAGTCGCTGGCCGCATTCCCGGGCACCATCCCGGACACCCTGGTAGGCGCCTACCAGGTGCAGGACCTGGCCATCGCCGCCTGGGATGACCGCGTGGTCGGCTGGAAGGTGGGTTACATCGCCGCCGAGCGCCGTGACGTGTCCGCGGATGACCGCCTGCTGGGCCCCATTTTTTCCCGTCAGCTGAAAAATGCTACCGGTGGAACAACGGACATCCCGGTGTTCGTCGGCGGCTTTGCCGCGGTCGAAGCGGAGTACGTGCTGGAGCTGTTGGAGGACGCTCCGGCCGGACAACTGCACTGGTCGCCGGAGCAGGCCGAGGCCCTGCCCGCGCGCCTGTACATCGGTGTGGAAGTGGCCAGCAGCCCGCTGGCCACCATCAACGAACTCGGCCCGCGCGTGGTGGTGTCCGACTTCGGCAACAACAACGGCCTGGTGCTGGGGCCGGAGATCGCCGACTGGACCGCACGCGATGAAACCTCGCTGCGTGCCGAGACGCTGATCGAAGGCGAAGTGGTCGGCACCGGTGGTGCGACGCGCCTGCCGGGTGGCCTGCGCGCTGCGTACGCCTTCGCGCTGTCCCGTTCGGCCCTGCGTGGCCGGCCGCTGCGCAAGGGCGACCTGATCGCCACCGGCAACGCGACCGGCATCCATGACATCACCGCCGGGCAGACCGCGCTGGTGCGTTTCGCCGGCTTCGGCGACATTGCCTGCCGGGCCGTGCCAGCGGGATAACCGCTGGCCTGCCCTGGTGAACACGCGCGGGAGGGCGCAGATGATCACACGACGTAACTTCCTGGCCGGTGGCGCTGCTGCCCTGGCCACGCCGATGCTCGCAGCCTGTGGCCGCGGGCCGGGCGCCAGCGTGGACGGCGGCACCCTGCTGACCGCCACCGACGTGCACGTGGCCGACTACCCCACCGTCACTGCGGTGAAGTGGATCGGCGAAACGCTGGAGCGCGAAACCCAGGGCCGGCTGCGCCTGCGGCAGTACCACTCGGGCCAGCTGGGCCGCGAATCGGAAGCGATCGACATGGCCCGCTTCGGTGCCATCGACATCACCCGCGTCTACGCCGGTGCGCTGAACAACGCCTTCCCGCTGACCCAGGCACTGTGCCTGCCCTACGTGTTCAAGTCGGTCGCGCACCAGCGCGCCGCACTGGATGACGGCGTGGCCGACGCGGTGCTGCGCGGCTTCGAGAGCCGCGACCTGGTGGGCCTGGCGATCTACGATTCCGGCGCGCGCTGCTTCTACAACACCAAGCATCCGATCGTTTCGCCGAAGGACCTGCATGGCCTGAAGCTGCGCGTGGCCTCCTCGGACATCTTCATCCAGCTGATGCGCCTGCTCGGTGCAAACCCGACGCCGATGTCGCTGGGCGATACGTTCTCGGGCATGGAAACGCACATGATCGACGGTGCCGAGAACAACATGCGCAGCTTCCATTCCAGCCGTCACTTCGAGGCCGCGCACTACTGGTCGCAGAGCGATCACTCCTACGCACCGGACGTGCTGCTGATGTCGCGCGCCAGCTTCGAGCGCCTCAGCCCCGATGACCGCCAGCTGCTGCTGCATACCGCGCGCGCCTCGGTGGGCGTGATGCGCGAGCAGTGGGATGCCTCCGAAAGCGCTGCGCGCCGCGCGGTGCTCGACTTCGGGGTGAAAGCCAACGAAGTGGACATGCCCGCCTTCCGCGCCGCCGCCCAGCCGCTGCTGCAGCAGTACCTGCAACAGCCGGACATCGCCGCGCTGGTCGACCGCATCCGCGCTGCCTGAGGACCCTGCCATGACCGAGACCTTGCCGCCCGCCGCCGGGCCTGGACAGCGCCTGCTGGACCGCATCGCCGACATCGCCATCTACTGTGCCGTCGCCGCCCTCCTCGGGCTGGTGGTGGTGCAGGGCTGGCAGGTGTTCGCCCGCTACGTCATCAACGATTCGCCCAGCTGGACCGAGCCGGTCACCCTGCTGCTGCTGGCCACGGCGATGAGCCTGGGCGCGGCCTGCGGCGTGCACACCAACCGCCATTTCGGCTTCTTCCTGCTGCACGCCTACATGGCCCCCGGCCTGCGCCGCGCGGTGGATGTGCTGGTGCAGCTGGTGGTGGCCGTGCTGGGGGGCTTCATCGCCTTCTGGTCGGCCGACCTGCTGCTGGACGGGCTGGACATCAAGACCGCCGGCGCCCAGCTGCCGCAGAGCATCAACTACCTGCCGCTGGCCGTGGGTGGTGCGCTGATGGTGCTGTTCGCACTCAACCGTGCGTGGAAAGCGCTGCAGGCCCGCGACGCCGGCAGCGACGACGCTGAAGGAGATCGTTGACCCATGGGCATCACCATCCTGTTCGCCGTATTCGCCGTGCTGCTGCTGCTCGGCGTGCCGGTGGCCTACGCGCTGGCCGCCGCCGCGCTGGCCACCCTGCTCTACCTGGACATTCCCAGCATCGTGCTGGTGCAGCAGATCTCGGCCGGCACCGGCTCGGCCTCGCTGATCGCCATTCCACTGTTCATCTTCGCCGGCGAGATCATGATGCGCGGCGGCATCTCCGAGCGCCTGATCGCACTGGCGTCCTCGCTGGTCGGCCGCATGCGCGGCGGCCTGGGCCAGGTCTCGATCCTGTCCTCGCTGTTCTTCGGCGGCGTGTCCGGCTCGGCCATCGCCGACGTCTCGGCGGTCGGCGGCACGATGATCCCGCAGATGGTCAAGCGCGGCTATGACCGCGATTTCGCGGTGAACGTCAGCATCACCGCCGCGCTGGTGGCGCTGCTGGTGCCGCCCTCGCACAACCTGATCCTGTTCTCTGCCGCCGCCGGCGGTGGCCTGTCCATCGCCGATCTGTTCGCCGCGGGCATCGTGCCGGCGCTGCTGATGACCGTCGCCCTGATGCTGACCGGCTATGCCGTGGCACGCCGCCGCGGCTACGGCGTGGAAGTGTTCCCGGGCTGGCGCGCGGTGCTGCTGCGCATCGTCTCCGCCCTGCCCGGCCTGGGCCTGGTCGCGCTGATCTTCGTCGGCATCCGTGCGGGCATCTTCACCGCGGTCGAGAGTGCGGCCATCGCCGTGGTCTACGCCCTGCTGGTGACCACCGTGCTGTACCGGCAGCTGCGCTGGCGCGAGTTCTTCGACACGGTCATCCATGCCGCGCGCAGCACCGGCGTCATCCTGTTCGTCATCGCCACCGCCGCCGTGTTCGGCTGGCTGCTGGCCTACCTCCAGGTGCCGACCGCCGCAGTGGACTTCCTGCAGTCGTTCGCACACAGCCAGTTCATGGTGCTGCTGATGATCGTGGTGATGCTGCTGCTGCTGGGCACCTTCATGGACCTGGCGCCGATGATCCTGATCTGCACGCCGATCTTCCTGCCGGTGGCCAAGGCCTACGGCATCGATCCGATCCACTTCGGCCTGGTGCTGGTGCTGACCGGCGGTCTCGGCCTGGTGACGCCGCCGGTGGGCTCGGTGCTGTTCATCGGTACCTCCATCGGCAAGATCACCGTGGGCCAGAGCATGCGCACGATCTGGCCGTTCTGGTTCGCCGCGCTGGCGGTGCTGCTGATCGTCACCTTCTTCCCGCAGCTCTCGCTGTGGCTGCCGGCCGCGCTGCGCGCATGATGCGGCGTCGCGCGTTGCCGCTGTTGCTGGGCGTGGGCATGGCCGCCACGGCGGCCCACGCTGCGCCGCCGGCAGCAGCACCTGCCATTCCGGTGGGCAGCTTCAACGACGGCGTGAACCACTGGCGCAGCGGCCATGCCGATGGTTACGCACGGCTGCAGCCACAGCAGTACCGGCAGATCGCCGACAACCTGCTGTTGCTGCAGCGCCGCTCCGGCGGCTGGCCGGTGAACCAGGACCCGCTGCGGGTGCTGGACGCCGCCGCGCGCGCGGCCGCCCTCGTAGCGCAGGATGAACCCGGCGGCAGCTTCGACAACCGCACCACCTACACCCAGGTGGACTACCTGGCCGAAGCCTTCGCCCGCAGCGGCGACACCCGCTACCGCGACGCCGCACTGCGTGGGCTGGATTTCATCCTCGACCAGCAGATCGAGCGCTGTGGCGGCTGGCCGCATTCGGTGCCGGCACGCACCGACTACCACGACCGCATCACCTTCGCCGACGACGTCACCAGTGGCGTGCTGGCCACCCTGCGCCAGGTGCAGGACGCACCGCGCTTCGCCTTTGTCGACGCCGCGCGCCGCACGCGGGTGGCCACGGCGGTGCAGCGCGGTGATGCCTGCCTGCTGCGCCTGCAGGTGCGCCAGCACGGCCAGCCGACGCTCTGGGCCGGCCAGTACGATGCCACCACGCTGCAGCCGGCACCCGGTCGAAAATTCGAACTGGCCGCGCTGGTGACCGATGAAAGCGTGGGCGTGGTGCGTTACCTGATGTCCATTCCCGATCCCTCGCCGCAGACGGTGCAGGCCATCGAAGGCGCGCTGGCGTGGTTCCAGGCCAACGCGCTGCATGGCCTGCGGCTGCAGACCTTCGACGCACCCGCCGAACAGTTCGCCCACCACCGCAGCACGGTCGATCGCCGCCTGCTGGCCGACCCGGCCGCGCCGCTGCTGTGGGGCCGCTTCCATGACCTGGCCGACAACAGCGTCGTGCTGGCCAACCGCCAGGGCGACCGCCTGCAGACCTACGAACAGGTCGGCCGCGAGCGCCGCACCGGCTACCACTGGTATGGCACCTGGCCGCAGGCCCTGCTCGACCGCGATGCGCCGGCCTGGCGCGCGCGCCTCGGCCGCCCTGCCCCCTGACGCTGCACCTGCCACCGCACCCGCACCACGGAGGAACCCGATGCTGTCGCGCACCGCTCTGAAGACCCTGCTTGCCGCCACCCTGCTGCTGGCCGTGCCCGTCCTCGCGCAAGCGCAGGCGCAGGCACCGGCCACGTCGTGGAAACGTGGCATCGAGAACCAGCGCCAGGCCGACCTGGGCGACGGCAACTACCTCAACCCGGTGTTCGCCGGTGACCGGCCCGATCCGTCGGTGCTGAAGGACGGCCAGGACTACTACCTCACCCTTTCCTCGTTCGATGCCTACCCGGGCCTGCCGATCTGGCATTCGCGCGACCTGGTGAACTGGCAGCCGCTGGGCCATGCGATCACCAAGAACGTGGGCGCGATCTGGGCGCCGGACATCGTCAAGCATGAAGGCCGCTACTACATCTACTTCCCGGCGCGCACCGGTGAACACCGCAGCAACTTCGTGGTCTGGGCCGACAGCATCAAGGGGCCGTGGAGCGAGCCGATCGACATCGGCCTGGGCGGCTACATCGACCCCGGCCATGCCGTGGGCGAGGACGGCAAGCGCTACCTGTTCCTCAGCGGCGGCGACTACGTGCAGCTGGCCGACGACGGCCTGAGCGTGGCCGGTACGCCGAAGCACGTCTACGACGGCTGGAAGTACCCGCAGAGCTGGGACGTGGAGGCCTATGCGCAGGAAGGTCCGAAGATCCACTTCCGCGATGGCTGGTACTACATGACCACCGCAGTGGGCGGCACCGCCGGCCCGCCGACCGGGCACATGGTGATCACTGCGCGCTCGCGCTCGATCCATGGGCCGTGGGTGAACGCGCCCAACAACCCGATCATGCGCACGCAGTCGGCCGCAGAGCCGTGGTGGTCGCGCGGCCATGCCACGGTGATCGAGGGCACCGACGGGCGCTGGTGGATGATGTACCACGGCTACGAGAACGGGTACTGGACCCTGGGCCGGCAGGCCCTGCTGGAGCCGATCGAATGGACCGCCGACGGCTGGTTCGTGGCCAAGGGCGGCGACCTCGGCCAGCCGCTGCGCAAGCCCTCCGGTGAATCGGTGGGCGCGCACGGCATGGCCCTGTCCGATGACTTCCGCGGCAAGGCGCTCGGCCCGCAGTGGTCGTTCTTCAACCCGGCCCAGGATGAATACCGGCGGCTGGGCTTCAGCGGCCAGGGCCTGGTGCTGCAGGGCAAGGGCCAGACCCCGCGCGACAGCTCGCCGCTGACCGCCATCGCCGGCGACAAGGCCTACCAGTTCGAGGTGGAGATGGACATCGCCCCGGGCGCGGTGGGCGGCGCCCTGCTGTTCTACAGCGACCGGCTGTACGTGGGCGTGGGCAGCAACGGCGAGAAGTTCATCATGCACCGCTATGGCGAGGAGCGCCCCACCCGCTTGGCGGCCAGCACGAAGGGCGGCAAGCTGTGGCTGCGGGTGACCAACAACCGCCACATCGTGACGATCCACTCCAGCACCGATGGCCAGCGCTGGGAGAAGTACCCGGTTCAGATGGAAGTGTCCGGTTACCATCACAATGTGGCTGGCAAGTTCCTGGCACTGAAACCGGCCCTGTATGCGGCCGGCGATGGTGCGGTAACCTTCCGCAGCTTCCGCTATCGCGCGCTGGACTGAGCGCGCGCTGGAATCCCCAGACTTACCGGGTTCACTACATGTCAGTGCGCAACAAGAACGATGCCGCCACGCCGGCATTGGCGAAGGGCAAGGCCGCCACGATCAACGACATCGCGCGACTGTCGGGAGTATCGAAGAAAACGGTTTCAAGGATCATCAACAACTCGCCCCTGGTGCGCAAGGACACGCGCGACAAGGTCGAGGCGCTGATGCGCGAGGTCGGCTACACGCCTGACCCGCTGGCGCGTGGCCTGGCCTTCCGCCGCTCCTTCCTGATCGGCATGGTCTACGACAACCCGACCGCCCAGTACATCGTGGACATGCAGTACGGCGCGCTGGACGCGCTGCGCGGCTCCAGCTTTGAACTGGTGGTACACCCCTGCGACAGCCGCAGCCCGGGCTACATCGACGGCGTGCGCCGCTTCGTGCAGCAGCAGAAGCTGCACGGGGTGATCCTGGTGCCGCGTGCCTCCGAAGACCAGGCGCTGGCCGACATGCTGGACGAGATCGGCTGCCGCTTCACCCGCGTGGCGGCGCTGCCGCTGGATGACAGCTCGCAGATGGTGGTCACCCACGATCGCGACGGTGCGGCCGAAGCGGCCGATTACCTGCTCTCGCTCGGCCACCGCGACATCGCCCTGGTGACCGGCCCCAGCGCCTACCGCTCCGCGCATGAGCGCACCGCCGGCTTCATCGACGCGCTGTCCCAGCGCGGCATCGAGCTGCCCAAGGACCGCATCATCGAGGCCGGCTACACCTTCGAATCGGGCGTGGCCGCCGCCGAGAAGCTGCTGCTGGGCAAGCGGCGGCCGACCGCCATCTTCACCGGCAACGATGAAATGGCCGCCGGCATCTACAAGGTGGCGCTGCGTGCGGGCATCAACATCCCGCGCCAGCTGTCCATCGTCGGCTACGACGACAGCCCGCTGGCCTCGCGCCTGTGGCCCTCGCTGACCTCGGTGCGCCGCCACACCCGCGACACCGGCCGCACCGCCGCAGCAATGCTGATCCAGCCCGACAGCCAGGCCGCGCTGCAGATCGCCAGCGTGCGCCCGCACCTGATCGTGCGCGACTCCTGCCAGCCGCCAGAGGACTGATTCCGGAGGAATCAGTCCTGTAGGTCGCGACCGTTGGTCGCGACACCTTAAGGCCTCAATCCGGTAGGTCACGACCGTTTGTGGGTCACGACCGTTGGTCGTGACTCTCCAGCCCCCCCCCCCTATCGTGCGGCGCAAAATGACACCGGTTACCAATCGCCGCTAGAATCGACCATGAACCGCGCCGGGGCCGAACCCTTCGGCCCGCCCCCTGCTCTGGAGAAGCCATGTACTGCAAGACCCACTACGCCACCCATCCCGATGCCATCAAGGGCGCCAGCAACGACCAGCTGCGCGAGCTGTACCTGCTCGACGGCCTGTTCAATGCCGGCCAGGTGACCCTGAAGTACACCCACTACGAGCGCTTCGTGCTCGGCGGCGCCGCCCCGGTCGATGCCCCGCTGGCCCTGCCGGCGCAGACCGAACCGGCCTCGGCCGCCGGCCACCCGTTCCTGGAGCGCCGCGAGCTGGGCGTGATCAATGTCGGCAGCGGCACCGGTACCGTCACGGTCGACGGCACCGTCTACACGCTGGGGCCGAAGGACGGCCTGTACGTGGCGATGGGCAGCAAGGACGTCGTGTTCGCTTCGCAGGACGCCGCCAACCCGGCACAGTTCTACCTGGCCTCGACCCCGGCCCATGCACGCTTCGAAACCAAGCAGCTGTCGATCAAGGATGCGGTGGCGCTGGATCGCGGCGCGCTGGAAACCAGCAACGAGCGCACCATCTACCAGTACATCGTGCCGGCCACCTGCCAGTCCTCGCAGCTGCTGCTGGGCCTGACCGTGCTCAAGCCGGGCAGCGTCTGGAACACCATGCCGCCGCACCTGCACGACCGCCGCAGCGAGGTCTACTTCTACTTCGACCTGGGCGACAACGACCGCGTCTACCACTTCATGGGCGAACCGGACGCACAGCGCCACATCGTCATGCAGAACAACGAAGCGGTGGTGTCGCCGCCGTGGTCGATCCACATGGGCGCGGGCACCAGCAACTACGCCTTCATCTGGGCGATGGGTGGCGAGAACCTGGATTACACCGACATGCACGTGCTGGACATCTGCCAGCTCAAGTAAGCCCTGCCCGGCCGCCGCGCACCGCGCGCCGGCGGCCGTTGCCGCTGATCCCGCTCGCCTCTATCAAGGAATGCATACGCAATGGCTAATCCCTTCAGCCTGGAAGGCAAGGTCGCTCTGGTAACCGGTGGTAATACTGGCCTGGGCCAGGGTATCGCCGTGGCATTGGCCGCCGCTGGCGCCGACGTCGCGGTGGCCGGCATCGCCCCGCCCACCGAAACCATCGAAAAGATCACCGCGCTGGGCCGCCGCTGCCTGGCCATCGAAGCCAACCTGATCAGCATCGAGCCGGTGGCGCGCGTGGTGCGCGAAACCATCGAAGGCCTGGGCGGGCTGGACATCCTGGTCAACAACGCCGGCCTGATCCGCCGCGCCGATGCGGTGGACTTCAGCGAGCAGGACTGGGATGACGTGATGAACGTCAACATCAAGTCTGCGTTCTTCATCTCGCAGGCTGCCGGCCGCCATTTCATCGAACAGGGCCACGGCAAGATCATCAACATCGCTTCGATGCTGTCGTTCCAGGGCGGCATCCGCGTGCCGTCGTACACCGCCAGCAAGAGCGGCATCGCCGGCATCACCCGCCTGCTGGCCAACGAGTGGGCAGGCAAGGGTGTGAACATCAACGCCATCGCGCCGGGCTACATGGCAACGGACAACACCGCCCAGCTGCGTGCCGACCAGGACCGCAACAAGGCCATCCTCGACCGCATCCCGGCCGGCCGCTGGGGCACCCCGGACGACCTGGCCGGTGCGGCCGTGTTCCTGGCGTCGTCGGCGTCGGATTACATCAACGGTGCGGTGCTGCCGGTCGATGGTGGTTGGCTGGCGCGCTGACGCGCACCGTTCTGTAGAGCCGAGCCCATGCTCGGCTGTCGCGCCCTGATCGAAAAACAGCCGAGCATGGCTCGGCTCTACAGGAGTGCCGCCATGCGCAACCTGCTGCTGCTGTTGCTGCTCTCGTGCACCACCGCGCAGGCGGCGCCGGTGCGGCTGTTCATTGCGGGCGATTCCACCGCCGCCGAATACGGGCCGGAGCGTGCGCCACAGGCGGGCTGGGGCCAGGCGCTGCAGAGCTACCTGGACCCGGCACGTTTCGAAGTACACAACCACGCCAAGGGCGGGCGCAGCACGCGCAGTTTCATCGACGAAGGGCGCCTGGACGCGATCGCCAGCGAGCTGCGGCGCGGCGATGTGCTGCTGATCCAGTTCGGCCACAACGACGCGAAGTTCGAAGACCGCACGCGTTACACCGACCCGGACACCGACTATCCGCGCCTGCTGATGCGTTATGTGCAGGTGGCGCGCGACAAGGGCGCCACGCCGGTCCTGGTCACGCCGGTGGCGCGGCTGCTGTACGACTTCGGATCACTGCTGGATACGCACGCGCGCTACACGGTGGCGATGCAGCAGCTGGCTGCGCGCGAGCACGTCGTGCTGATCGAACTCAACGACCGCAGCACGCGCTGGATCCGTGCGCTGGGCGAGCAGGGCGCACGCCCGTACTTCCTGTTCGTGCCTGCGCAGGGCAAGGCCGACGGCACGCATTTCAGCGTGGCCGGTGCCAATGCAGTGGCCTGCCTGGTGCTGCGCGAGGCCGTGCCGCTGCTGCCGGCGCTGCAACCGGCGCTGGTGCGTGATATCGACTGCGACGTGATGGGGGCAGGGCAGGGCACCGATGCGCAGCGGCCCTCGCAGGTGCTGCATGAAGACACGATTGCACGCATGCAGCCCGGCCCGCATGGTGGCGCCGGGCCGACCACCGCGTATCCGTTCTTCGCCGACGCTGCGGACCTGCCGTTCGTGCTGCGCAAGCGCGTGCTGCACAAGGGCGCCGGCATCGGCCTGCACCCGCAGCACAAGGATGAGATCTACTACATCGTGAGCGGGCAGGGCAGCTACGTGCTGGATGGAAAGCAGCACGACGTGCGCGCGGGCCACGCGCTGCTGACGCGCACCGGCAGCAGCCACGCGCTGCAGCAGGTGGGTGAGGAGGATCTGGTGGTGCTGCTGGCGTACCCGCGTGATTGAACGCAGCCGAGCATGGGCTCGGCTCTACACGGGCTGCGCTGATCTGTAGAGCCGAGCCTACGCTCGGCTTGGCTCTACAACGGCTCCGGGCCGAAATGCTTCAGCCCCAGCCGCGCCAGGTCTTCCGGCCGCTCGAAATAGGCTTCGTCAAAGGCATGCAGGGCATCCTGCTCCTGCTCGGTCATCGCGCCGTACAGGTCGTGCAGCTGCGTGATCGCCGGGTCGTCCTCCAGCCGGTCCAGCAACCCGCGCATGCCGGCCAGGATCGCGTGGGTCTGCACCGCGCCCATCGCCTGCAATGCACGCAGCGCCAGCTGGCAGGTAGGGTCACCCCAGTTGCACAGGAACTGCATGAAGCCGCCGTTGTTGATATCCGCTTCCATGCGCCACAGCGCCACCAGCTGCTGGTCTTCATCGGACAACGCATCCAGCGTCCATGCAGCCGCCTTCAAGCGCGCCAGCGCCGCCTCGTAGCGGTCGTCCCACACCTGGTTGGGAACATCGACCACGCCATCCTCGCGCGGCGGCAGCAGGGCCGGCCAGTTCACGCCCAGGCCATTGGCCGTGGCGACCCACTGCGCACGCTGCTCGGGCGCGGCTTCGAACAGTGCCGGCGCCCAACGCAGCGGCTGGCGGGTACGCCGGCCATCGGCCAAGGTCAGCAGGATGAAGTCGTCGTCGAAGGCGATGTCGGTGACGCGGAAGGCAGAAAACACATCAGTCATGTCCCGCAGACTACCTGCGCGACTGCGTACTTACACGTCGCCGCCGTCGGCCCAGCCTTCGCCGGTACCGGCCTGGAACACGCGGTCATCGGCCTGCACATCACCGGCGGGCAGGTGCGCCTGGTCGGCCAGTGCGGCATAGATCGGGGTGAAGTCCGGCGAGGTCGCCTGCATCAGCTGTTCGAAGCTGTCGATGACGAAGTAGGTCTTCTGGAAGGTATCGATGCGGTACTTCGTGCGCATGATCCGCTGCAGGTCGAAGCCGATGCGGTTGGGCGCCGCCGATTCCAGCGAGTACAGCGATTCACCCTTGGACGACACGATGCCCGCACCGTAGATGCGCAGGCCTTCGGGCGTGTCGATCAGGCCGAACTCCACCGTGTACCAGTACAGGCGGGTCAGGTTCTGCAGCGCATCCGGGCCGATCGCGTGGGCTTTGACGCCGCCGCGGCCGTAGGCCTCCATGTAGTCGGCGAACACCGGGTTCATCAGCAGCGGCACGTGGCCGAACAGATCGTGGAACAGGTCCGGCTCGGCGATGTAGTCGATCTGGTCCGGACGACGGATCCACCAGGTCACCGGGAAACGCCGGTTGGCCAGGTGGTCGAAGAAATCCAGTTCCGGCAGCAGGCCCTCGACGCCGACCAGGGTCCAGCCGGTGGCGGCACCGAGCACTTCGTTGAGCTGGTCGAAGCGCGGAATCATGTGCGCGCTCATGCCCATCTCGTCCTGCGCATCCAGGAATTCCTGGCAGGCGCGGCCCACCAGCAGCTCGCGCTGGCGCTGGTACAGCGTGCTCCAGGTGGCGTGGTCGTCGGCGGTATAGGTGTCCCACGGCTGCTCGACGAGCGCGGTGGTGTACACCGGCACGTAGCCCTTGTCGGTCTGCTGGTGTTCGACGCGGCGGGGCTGGGCGAGGTCCATGGGGCACTCCTTGAAGGGATACCGGTGATGCTAGGGCAGGGCGCGCGCAACAGGGTTGCAAAAGTTGCGCGTAATGGGCCTCGTGGCGCAATATCCTTGCGTACTCACCGTGTTGCGGGGCAGCAATGGCCGGAGAAGTCCAGTTCGATCGCACGGATATACGCCTGTTGGCCGAGATCCAGCGTGATGGTCGCGCCACCAACGCGGAGTTGGCGACGCGGGTGAACCTGTCGCCGTCGGCCTGCCTGCGTCGGCTGCAGCGGCTGGAAAGCGAAGGGGTGATCGTCGGCTACGGCGCGCGCCTGGAACCGCGCCAGCTGCGCCTGGGCCTGCAGGCCTTCGTCCGCGTGCAGCTGGAAAAGCACGACCAGGCGGCCATCGGCCACTTCGTGGACAGCGTGCAGGGCTGGGATGAGGTGGTGGCCTGCCACGCCCTGACCGGCGACATGGACTATCTGCTGCACGTCTACGTGCGCGACCTGGAGCACTTCTCGCGCTTCCTGCTGGACAGGCTGCTCAACGCCGGCGGCGTGGCCGACGCCAATTCCAGCTTCGTGCTGCGCACGGTGAAGGGCTTCCAGGCACTGCCGCTGTCGCAGCTGGAGTAAACCGGCCGCGGCGATTTGACGGCGCCGGGCGGGTAGCCGAGCATCACCGCCCTGCGCGCGGCGCAGCGTTCCTTTCCGGTTCCAGGCATGTCCGAACTCCAGCACCCGGTGCTTACCACCACCTTCCTGCCGCTGCAGCGCAAGTCGCTGGCGCGCTACATCGCCCATGGCACGCCGCCACAGACCGCGCTGGAACAGGCCGGGCTGATGGCCGCGCAGCTGTGCCGCGCGCGCCTGCATGCGCCAGCCGAGATCGAGCGCCTGCTGCACGAAGCCTGTGCACTGTTTGCCACCCGCGAAACCGCTGCCACGCCGTTGACCGGTACGGGTGGCGGTGGCCAGCCGGAACTCGATGCCTGGCTGGCCGCGCTGGCCGCCCATGGCGTGCTGCTGGCACCGGCGGAGATCCTGCAGGACTTCATCGCGCAGTCGCCCAGCGAGTACCCGGGCCTGGCCCTGCAGCAGGCCTGCCAGGAAACCCTGGCCGAGCATGAGATCCGCTTCCCGGCCGCGTTCGCCAGCGACGATGAGGACGACGACCAGGACGAAGCCGTTGCCAGCGATTCGCGCGCGGTCGAACACCATGGCCTTTACACGTCCGAACAGGCCCGCGTGCTGCGCGCGATCGCGGCCAACCCGGATGAACTGATCGACCTCGATGGCTACGCCGGTACCGGCAAGGGCCACCTGGTGCTGGCGCTGATGGATGCGCGGCCGGGCCGCTATACCTACATCGCGCCGTCGCGCGGCCAGGTCGAAGCATTCCGCGCCCGCGTGCCGGCCAGCACGGCCGTGCGCCTGCTGACCCAGATCGAATTCAGCAACCGCGTGGCCCAGCACGCCGCGCGCAGTGGCCAGACCGGCGGCTTCGTCGCCAGCTACCGGCGCAGCACCCGCACCCCGCGCGAGATCGCCGGCCGCATCGGCCTGCAGGGCATCGCTGGGCGCAGCCCGGAACAGGTGCTGCTGACCGCCTTCGAGGCGATCAACCGCTGGTGCGCGTCGTCCGCACCGCGCATGGCGTTCCAGCATTTCGACCGCTCGGTGCCGGCCGCCATGCTCGACGTGGCGCCCTACCTGGCGGCGGCCGAGCACGTCTGGCGCAGCATGTTCGATGCCGAGCTGCAGCGCGGCACGCTGCTGAGCCTGAGCCCGGCGCACATCGGCAAGTGGCTGGCGCTGCGCGGCGTCACCCCGCCGCAGGACATGGGCATGCTGCTGGTGGACGAGGCGCATGACCTGAGCCCGTCGTGGAAGCAGTTGCTGGCCGGCCACGCACCGGGTGTGGTCAGCCTGGGCGACCCGCACCAGTGCCTGTCCGGCACGGTGCCGCGCTGGGCCGCATCGAAGGTGCTGGAAATGCACCAGTCGGTGCGCCAGGGCAACCAGGTCGATGGCCTGGTCAACCAGGCGCTCGCGCTGGATGGCCTGGGCCCGGACAGCGGTCCGTTTGTGGGTGCCGCTGACCGCGCCACGGGTGTGCTGCATTACCGCGACTGGTCGCAGGTGCCACGCACGGGCCTGCGCATCCACGGCAATGCCGCCGATCTGGCCCTGGACGCCGCACAGCTGCAGGCGCAGGGGCTGCGGCCCTACCTGCACCCGGCCTCGTTGCGCGCGCTGCGCAGCGCGTTGCAGGGGCCGCTGGATGCCTGGCGCCGCCGCGATAGCGGGTCGAACCAGATGCAGGAGCGTTTCCTGGCCACGCAGGTCGGCGACGGGCAGGGCGCATGGGCGGACCTGTTCGCCTCGGCCGACCGCGTGCAGTCACTGCTGCAGGCGCTGGATGACCAGGACACGCCCGCCGATGCACGCGTGGTGCTGTGCCTGGCCGAGCACGCGAAGAACCTGCAGTTCGACGTCGTCTCGCTGTCGCCCGGCTGTTTCAGCGCAGGGCAGGGCGGGCGCATCTGGCACAACCCGGTGCGCGCGGTGTACCTGGCGCTGACCCGTGCGCGCCGCCAGCTGCACGTGCCCGCTGATGGCATGGAACAGCTGCAGCACACCGCGGCGCTGCAGGAACAGGCGCGCCAGGCACGCCGGCGCGAACGGCAGCAGGCCAGCGGTTACCGGCCCGTGCGCTAGCGCGGGATGCCGCGCCGCTCAGCAGCGACGCGGCAGAGCACTCAGCACTTTTCCTTGCGGCCCATCATCCTGCCCAGGCGCGAGGGCTCATCGCACTTCGGCACGACCGGTGCAGCGGGTGCCAATGCCGCCGCGCGCGCCTTCTGCAGCTGCTGGATCTTCGCGCGGATCTGCGGCATCGCCGCCATCGCGGCCTTCTCGCCTTCGAGGATGGCAGTGCCGCGCTGGCTGAAATCAGCGGCACCGATGTCCAGCACCTTCGGCCGGATGACGATGTCGGCGCGTGCCAGTTCCTGCTCGCCCAGGCGCTGGCCCATGATCGAGATCGACTGGTTGACGATGCCCAGCATGCCGGTCGGTGCCTTGCCGCTGGCCTTGCTGGAGATATCCACGGCGATGACGAACTCGGCACCGAGCTGGCGCGCGGCATCCACCGGCACCGGGCTGACCACGCCGCCGTCGATGTAGTTGCGGCCACCGATCTTCACCGGCTCGAACACGCCGGGGATGCTGCTGGACGCGCGCACGGCCTGGCCGACGTTGCCGCGCACGAAGATCGCGCGCTCGCCGGTTTCCAGCTGGGTGGCGACCGCGGCGAACGGCTTCTTCAGCTTTTCGGCCGGCCGGTTGGCCACCTGCTCGTTGACGTAGTCCTGCAGCTTCTGGCCCTGCACCAGGCCACCGGAGAACAGGCGCACGTCGCGGATGCTGGCTTCATCCAGCGCCACGGCCTTGCTCTGCATCTGGAACGCGTCCATGCCGCTGGCATACAGCGCGCCGACCACGCTGCCGGCGCTGGTGCCCGACACCACCACCGGTTCGAAGCCGTTGGCTTCCAGCATCTTGATCACGCCGATGTGGGCAAAGCCCTTGGCTGCGCCGCCACCGAGAGCGATGCCGATCTTCACCGGCTTGGCCTGCGGTACCAGGATCGGCTGCGGCGGCGGAGTGGGGCGGACCTCCTCGCCACCACAACCGGCCAACAGGCCGAGCAGGGCGACGGACAGCAGCACGCGGGGGCGGAACAGGCTCATCGGCAATGCGCTCAGGGCGCCGGGTTCAGGAAAGGGCGCCAGCATACCGAAGGTGCAAAATCCGTGGGTAGCGCCGGGCCATGCCCGGCGGATGGTTCAGCTGCCGCTGTGCTCGCCGGGCATGGCCCGGCGCTACCGTGCAGGATCAGAAGCGGTTGTCGCCGCCCAGTGCGCGGCCCAGCCCGCCCAGGATCGAGCCTTCGCCGCGGCTCTGCCCGCCGCCCTGCGGCGCGGCCATCCACATGCGCCCGGCCAGCCGCGAGAACGGCAGCGACTGCAGCCAGACCTTGCCCGGCCCGGTCAGCGTGGCCAGGAACACGCCCTCGCCGCCGAACAGCATGCTCTTGATGCCGCTGACCCGGCGCACGTCCATTTCCACCGACGCGTGGTAGGCCACCACGCAGCCGGTATCCACGTCCAGACGTTCACCGGCGGCCAGCTCGCGCTCGATCACGCAGCCACCGGCATGGATGAAGACCCAGCCGTCGCCTTCCAGCTTCTGCATGACGAAGCCCTCGCCACCGAACAGGCCGGTCATGATCCTGCGCTGGAACTGCACGCCGATGCGCACGCCGCGCGCGCCGGCCAGGAAGCTGTCCTTCTGGCAGATCAGGCGCCCGCCGTGCTGGTCCAGCTTCATCGGCAGCACCGTGCCGGGATAGGGCGCGGCGAAGGCGACCTTACCGCGGCCCGTGCCGGTCTGGGTGTAGACGGTGGCGAACAGGCTTTCGCCGGTCACTACGCGGCGGCCCGCAGCCATCACCTTGTCCATGAAGCCGCTGCTGGCCTGCGAGCCGTCGCCGAACACGGTGTCCATCTGCACCGTCGATTCCTTGAACATCAGCGCGCCCGCTTCGGCGATCGCGCTTTCGCCCGGGTCCAGGCCGATCTCCACGAACTGCATTTCATGGCCGACGATGCGGAAATCGATGGGATCGCCGTGGCCGCCGCTGCTGCTGGCTGCCTGCTTGGCGGCGGGCGTGGCGGCGGGCAGTACCGGCGGTGCGGCGGCAGCAGGCGCTGCCGGGCCCGCGTGCAATGCGGCCAGTTCGGACACGGCTGTCCACCCGCTCATGCCCTGGCACCAGGCCAGCGCCCGCGGGTTGGCCTGCGCAAACTGGCGTGCAGCGTGCTCGTCGAGCGGGCCGATACGCTCGGCCTGGCCGGCGGCGTGGAAGTACCACTGGGTCATCGCAGCAGCTCTGTTGCAAGGGGAAAGCGCGAGTCTAGCGGCCTGCCGGGGGTGCTGCGGGCAGGGGCCATGAACGATCGGCATTTGCGGCGCAGGTGCTGTATTGCAACAATTATCTGGTAGCGCCGTTTTACCACCCCTCCAAACACAGCCTACCGCCATGTCTCCGACCCGCACTTCCCGTGGCCGATTTCCGGTCGCGCGTCCCCTCGTTGCCGCTCTTTCCGCCCTGCTGCCGCTGGTAGCAGCCGCCCAGGAAACCCCCGCTGCCAAGGATCCGGTTGCCCTCGACGCCCTGCAGGTCACCGCACAGCGCCGCGTCGAGAACGCCAAGGACGTGCCGGTCGCAATCACCGCGATCCAGGGCGAGAAGCTCGATGTGCTCGGCTCCGCCGGCGATGACATCCGCTTCCTGTCCGCGCGCGTGCCCAGCCTGAACATCGAATCGTCCTACGGCCGTGCCTTCCCGCGCTTCTACATCCGCGGCCTGGGCAACACCGACTTCGATCTCAATGCCTCGCAGCCGGTTTCGCTGGTGTACGACGACGTGGTGCAGGAAAGCCCGCTGCTGAAGGGCTTCCCGCTGTTCGACCTGGCCGGCGTGGAAGTGCTGCGTGGCCCGCAGGGCACGCTGTTCGGCCGCAACACCCCGGCGGGCGTGGTGAAGTTCGATTCGGCCCGTCCGTCGCAGGACGCCGATGGCTACGTGAAGATGTCCTACGGCACGTATGACACCTGGAACGTGCAGGGTGCCTACGGCGGCCCGCTGACCAGCCGCTGGTCGGCGCGCGTGTCGGCGCTGTACCAGCGCCGCGAGAACTACGTCGACAACACCATCACCACCGCGCCCAGCTCGGGCTTCGAGGGCTATGACGAGGCCGCTGGCCGCGTGCAGTTCCTGTACGAAGGTGACGACGTCGAAGCACTGTTCAACCTGCACAAGCGCAAGCTCAACGGCACCGCCCGCCTGTTCCGCGCCAACATCATCCAGAAGGGCAGCAACGCGCTGGTCGAGAACTTTGACCGCGACAAGGTCTCCACCGATGGCCTGAACTTCTCCAACCTGGAAACCTGGGGCGGCAGCGCACGCCTCAAGTGGGACCTGGGCCGCGTCACCCTGCACTCGATCACCGGCTATGAAACCGCCGAATCGCTGAACCACGGCGACGTCGATGGTGGCTATGGCGCGGCGTTCTTGGGTGCCGGCAACTCCGGCCCGGGCCTGATTCCGTTCCCATCCGAATCGGCCGACGGCCTGCCGCACCACCGCCAGTGGACGCAGGAATTCCGCGTCGAATCCAACGAGTGGGGCCGCTTTGACTGGCAGGCCGGCGTCTTCTACTTCGATGAAGACGTCACCATCGACAGCTTCAACTACGACTCGCTGACCCCGGGCAACCCGCAGACCGGCCACGCCGTGCAGAGCCAGCGCAACAAGGCCTGGGCCGCGTTCGCCTCGGGCGACCTGGACGTGACCGACCGCTTCAAGCTGCGTGCCGGCGTGCGTTACACCCAGGACAAGAAGGACTTCACCGCCAGCGTGCTGCAGGCCGTGTCGGGCGGCACGCCGGTCAGCGGCCCGTACCTGGCCAACAGCGATGTCGACGACGTCAGCTGGGACCTGAGTGGCGTCTACCAGATCACCGACAACATCAACGCCTATGCGCGCGTGGCCAAGGGCTTCCGTGCACCGTCGATCCAGGGCCGCCTGGCCTTCGGCGGCGTCACCCAGGCCGATTCGGAGAAGGTGATCTCGTACGAAGCCGGCATCAAGGCCGACCTGTTCGACCGCCGCGCACGCCTGGGCTTCAACGTGTTCCGCTACAACGTCGATGGCCAGCAGCTGATCGCCGTGGGTGGCAGCAACAACACCGCCACCCTGCTCAACGCCGACAAGACCATCGGCCAGGGCTTCGAGCTGGACTTCGAGGCGTACCTGACCGACCACGTGCTGATGACCCTGGGCAGCAGCTACAACGACACCGAGATCAAGGACCGTGACCTGGCCGTGGCGATCTGTGGCGGTGGCTGCACCATCACCGACCCGACCACCGTCATCAACGGCGGCACCTACGCGCTGGTCAACGGCAACCCGCTGCCGCAGGCACCGAAGTGGATCCACAACCTGACCCTGCGTGCCGGCTTCCCGGTCAACGATGCCAGCGAGGTCTACGTGTACACCGACTGGGCGTACAAGAGTGCGGTCAACTTCTTCCTGTACGAGTCGCCGGAGTTCCGCAGCCGCAGCTCGCTGGAAGGTGGCCTGCGCGTGGGCTACAACTGGGATTACGGCCAGTACGACGTGGCCGTGTTCGGCCGCAACCTGACCAACCAGACCCGCGTGGTCGGCGCGATCGACTTCAACAACCTGACCGGCTTCCTCAACGAGCCGCGCACGTTCGGCGTCGAGTTCACCGCGAAGTTCTGAGGCGGCTGATGGCGTGATGCAATGAAGAAGGGCCGGCGCAATGCCGGCCCTTCTGTTTTACAGGTCCGCCGGGCATGGCCCGGCGCTACCCCTGCTCGTCCCCGGTAGTGCCGGCCGCTGGCCGGCAGCGATTGATCCGCCCTGCGCTTACAGCGCGCTTTGCGGCCGCACCTTCAGCACCGCTTCCTCGGCCGCGCAGTCGCGGCTGGAATGCAGGCCGGCCTTGCGCGCATCGGCGATCTCCTTGCGCGCCGCCAGCAGATCCTTGTTGAACGCCGCGTTGTCATGCAGGCGGGCCACGGCGGCAGCGCCCATGAAGCGGCCTTCGAGGATGTCGCTCTGCCAGTGCACGTTGCACACCAGGCGGCTCTCGCCGTAGTTGCGGCCGCGCGCCTGGATGGCATCGGCGCGGTCGGGGGCGATCTCCGAAAGGATCAGCGCCCAAGCCCAGCCGATGGAGGTGTGGCCCGACGGATAGGAGCCGTTCCTGCGCAGGCCGGCTTCATCGTCCGGCGTGCAGGTCGGCTCGCCGTTGACCATGAACGGGCGCGGGCGCTGGTACTGGTTCTTGGCCGCCTTGGTGGCCGCGCTGGCATCGATGCGGCTGCGTTCCAGCAGGCGGTACAGGGCCGGGGTCTTCACCGCGTCCACGTCGATGTCGGCCGCGCAGGAGAACTGGTTGGCGCCGGCCGGGAAGCCGAGTTCGGCATCGCGGGTGGCCTGGGCAAAGCGCGGCGTGCCACGCAGGGCGCGGGCTTCGCGGCTGACCTGTTCGTCCAGCGCGAAACCGGCCGAACCGGCCGCCGGCGGCGCCGGCACCAGGGCGATGCTGGCCGGCACGGCCGTCTTGTCCAGGTAACCCACCGCCTTGGTGGTGATGGTGGCTTCCACCGCGGTGGGCGCGGGGGCGGTGGACGCGCAACCGGCCAGCGACAGGGCGATGGCCAGGCCGAGCAGGGGGCGGGCGGGGAGGGCAGGCAAAGACATGGGCAGGCTCGAGACAGGAAACACAGCGGCCATGATCGCAGCCCCTCCCGCCGCCCGCAGCGTCCATCGGTCATACGGCCAGACCCGGCATGGTGGCGCGCCGGGGTCACGATTCTGCAACAACGGCATCCATCGTCGCCAATCTCCCGAATACGGGCGCAGCGCACGGACTTTCACGCGCGTTCGCCGCCAGCATCGGCCCACAGCCGGGCCGGGGGGATCCGCTGACGAGGGAGAGATGCGATGCGCAGCACCGCAACAGGAAGTACCGCCCTGGCCCTGCTGCTGGGCCTGGCCAGCGCCCCGGCCTGGTCCGCCGACGTGTATGGCGTGGCCTTCGTGCACGGCACCGGCGCGCAGACCAACGCCACCCAGGACTACTGGCAGCCGGCCATCATCGACACCGTGCGCCAGGGCCTGCCGAACAGCAGCAACTACGTGGTCATCAACTGCGATTTCACCCAGTACATGTGGAAGCCGGAAGCCGCGGGCTGCCTGGCGGGACAGCTGACCGGCTTCATCGACAGCCGTGGCATCACCCAGCTGGTGGTCATCACCCATTCCAACGGCGGCAACGTGGTGCGCTGGATCCTGTCCAACCCCACCTACGACAGCCGCTACCCGAAGATCATCAGCACCCTGCGCAAGGTGACCGCGCTGGCGCCGTCCTCGGCCGGCACGCCGCTGGCCGACGCGGTGCTCAACGGCAACACCTTCGAAACCTCGCTGGGCTGGCTGCTGGGCTACAAGAACGATGCGGTACGCATGCAGCAGGTGGGCCACATGGCGACCTACAACGCGCAGAACCTGTACGGCACGGCGGGGCGCCCGGCACTGCCCAGGCCGTTCCGCGCGGTGGTTGGCAGCGATGTCGAATCGGCGGTGTGGGACAGCAACAGCTACTGCGGTGGCTACCCGGCCAATGTCGGCCTGGAATTCACCCAGAACTGGCTGTCGTCCTGCTCGGACGGTTTCCTGGAGTGCAGCAGCCAGAAGGCGGCCGGCACGCTGTGGTTCACCGACAAGGCGCGTACCCAGGGCGCCGAGCCGCTGAGCCACAACCAGAGCCGCCGCGAGTGCTTCGGCCTGGGCACGATCCTGCGCAACGACCTGACCCAGTGAGGGAGACGACCATGAAGATCCAATCAACCCTGCTGGCCGCAGCCGTGATCACAGCACTTGCCGCCGTGCCGTCCCATGCCGCGCAGGCGCTGCGTGCCGCCGCTGCCGGTGACCAGGTGCCCGCGTCACTGGTGGCCGCGCCGCTGCCGGCCGATGACAGCGAGCGTGTGCCGCTGGCCTTCGCCTGGGCGCTGGACCCGGCGCAGCCGCTGCAGGCACCGGGCGCCTACGCGGCCGTCAGCCGCAGCTACTGGCAGCAGGTCGACGCCGCCGAACTGCAACGCGGCCTGGACCTGCCGCTGACCGCACCGGATGCCGTGATCCAGCTCAGCCCGGGCACCGGTGCACGCGCGCTGCCTGCCGAGGCACTGCAGGTACGCGATGCGGCCGGCCGCAGCAGCGTGGCGCGCAGTGTCGATGCGCGGCAGCTGCAGGCCGCAGGCATGGCGGTGACCGATGGCAGCAGCATGCTGCGTACTGGCGCCAGCAGCGCGGTGGGCACGTACCGGCTGCAGAGCGCGCAGGCGCAGGGGCGCTACGTGGTGCAGGTGCTGGAGCCCAACAGCCCGGTGCGGCTGGAGGTGCAGGCCAGCCAGGCGCAGGTGCTGGCCGGTGGCAGCGTGCAGCTGCAGGCGCGCCTGCTGGAAGACGGCCCCAGCGCCGCGAAACTGGCCACGCGCCGCAGCAGCCTCGGCGGCGAAGCCCTGCTGGTGGCGCCCGACGGCCGCAGCTGGCCGCAGCGCCTGCTGCGTACCACCGATGGCAGCCTGCGTGCGCAGGTGCGCATTCCGGCCGAGGCCAGCACGGTGCAGGGCCTGTGGGAGCTGCAGGTGTTCGCCCAGGCCGATGGCGTGCTGCGCGATGGCAAGGTGGCCTTCGCCGTGGCGCAGCCGACCGCACGCTTCAGCGGCCAGGCCACGCCCGACGCGGCCAGCCGCCAGGTCAGCCTGCCGCTGCAGGTCGCCGCGGCCGGTCGCTACGAGGCGCGCGGCACGCTGTACGCCACCGGCGCCGATGGCCAGTTGAAGCCGGTGGCGCAGGCGCACGCGGCCGCATGGTTCGAGGGCGCTGGCCGTGGCGCGCTGGTGCTGCCGTTCGACCAGGCCGCACTGCCGCCCGGCTTCGGCGCGCCGTATGAACTGCGTGACCTGCAGCTGCAGGACCAGAGCCGGATGGCGCCGATCGAATCACGCGCGCTGGCGCTGCGGTTCTGAGGAGAAGGTGGCGGGGGGGGGGGGGCCCCCCCCCCCCCCCCCCGATTTTTTACCCCGGGCCCCCGGCGGGGGGCCGGCCCTTACCCCCCCCCCCCCCGCACCGCATGATGTAGAGCCGAGCCCATGCTCGGCTGCCGTTCCCGGTAGCCAGGAGCAGCCGAGCATGGGCTCGGCTCTACAGTGGCATGTCGATTACCCCGCGTACGCGGTCAAGACCCCATTCTGTTCCACCACGCTGATCGCCCCGCCGAATACCGCCGACAGCGGTTCGTCGCGCAGCAGTTCATCGCGGGTGCCGTCGGCCAGCACGCGGCCGTCGCGCAGCAGCACCACGCGTTCGATCTCGGGAATCACTTCCTCGATATGGTGGGTGACCAGCACCAGGGTGATGCCTTGCTGGGCCAGCACGCGCATGGTCGCCACCAGCTGCTGCCGCGCCACCAGGTCCAGCCCGGTGGAGGGCTCATCCAGCAGCAGCGCCTGCGGCCGGTTGACCAGGGCGCGGGCGATCAGCACCCGGCGGGTCTCGCCGGCCGACAGCTCGGCATAGGCGCGCTCGCGCAGGGCTAGTGCGCCGGTCATCGCCAGCGTCTCGCCCACCCGTGCCCGCATGTCCGCCGTCACCTCGCGGAACGCCGGCACCACATAGCTGGCGAAGAAGCCGGACAGCACCGCCTGTTCCACGGTCAGCCCGGGCATGTCGGACAGGTTGCTGCTGAGGTCGCCGGTGACGATGCCCAGCTGCGAACGCAGGCGATCGACCTGCCAGCGGTTCTGCCCCAGCACCTTCACCGCCACCCGGCCGTCGGCCTGGGCCAGCGGGTACAGCTCGCGGGTGATCAGCTTGATGAACGTCGATTTGCCGCAGCCGTTCGGGCCCAGCAGCGCGGTGTGCTGGCCCTGCGCGATGCGCAGGCTGAGCCCGTGCAGGACCTTCACCTGGCCGCGGACCACGCTGGCGTGGTCCAGTTCGATCAGCGGCGGCAGCTCCGCGGCGGACGGGGCAGTGGTAATGGCGCGGGTGCGCGGATCAAGGCTCGACAACTCAGGTCCCCAACTGTGAACAGTGCCACTTTATGACGGTGCACGACGACCGTCGCGAGGGTGCAGTTTGCAACTTAAGCGCCCATCATGTCTGCCATCCCGCGTCGATCTGGAGTGCCGCCATGCCCGATGCCCTGATCTCCCTGCTCACCGGTGGCGTGCTCGGCCTGGGCGGCTGGGCCATGCTGGCGGTGCTGCTGGTATTCACCCAGCTCACCATCTTCTCGGTCACGCTGTACCTGCACCGCAGCCAGGCGCATCGCGGGGTCGATTTCCATCCGGCCGTCGCGCATGTGTTCCGCTTCTGGCTGTGGCTGACCACCTCGATGATCACCCGTGAGTGGGTGGCCATCCACCGCAAGCACCACGCCAAGGTGGAAACCGAGGACGACCCGCACAGCCCGGTCACCCGTGGCATCGGCAAGGTGTTCTGGCACGGCGTGGAGCTCTACCGCGAGGCCCGCGGCATGCGTGCGGACATCGAACAGTACGGCCGTGGCACCCCGGACGATGCCATCGAGCGCCACCTTTACACCCCGCGCGCCACCCTCGGCCCGGTGCTGCTGCTGGCCATCAACAGCGTGCTGTTCGGCCTGCCCGGCGTGGCCCTGTGGGCGATCCAGATGGCGTGGATCCCGTTCTGGGCCGCAGGCGTGGTCAACGGCCTGGGCCACTGGTGGGGCTACCGCAACTACGAGTCGGCCGACACGTCCACCAACCTCACGCCGTGGGCGTTCTGGATTGGTGGCGAGGAACTGCACAACAACCACCATGCCTTCCCCAGCTCGGCGCGCTTTGCCATGCGGCGCTGGGAGTTCGACATCGGCTGGAGCGCGATCCGCCTGCTGCAGGCGCTGCGCCTGGCCAAGGTGCTGCGCGTTGCACCGGCCATGGACGTGCGCCCGAACATCGCCGTGCCCGATGCCGAGACCCTGAAGGCGCTGCTCTCGCACCGCTTCCAGGCGATGACCGATTACCAGCGCAACGTGTTCATGCCGGCCCTGCGCGAGGAAGCCACGCAGGCCGGGGCGAAGCTGCGCCGCCTGTTGCCGCGCCGCCTGCGGCGTGGCCTGGTCAACGATGGCCGCTGGCTGCAGCCCGACAGCCGCGCCCAGCTCAGCGCGTGGGTCGCGCAGCGCCCGCGCATCCGCACCCTGGTGGAATACCGCGCGCGCCTTGCCGCGCTGCTGGAAGCCCGTGGCCACGATGCCGCCGAGCGCCTGCGCCACCTGCAGGCGTGGTGCCACGAGGCCGAGGAAAGCGGCATCGCTGGGCTGCAGGCGTACGCCGCGCGGTTGAAGGGCTACACCCTGGTGGGCGCATGAGGCAGCTGCTGGTTCCGCTGCTGTGCCTGCTGCCGCTGGCCGCGGCCGCGCAGGTCAGTGACACCGCCACCTACCTGCAGCGCATGGACAGCGATGGCGATGGCAAGGTCAGCGAAACCGAATACGTGCAGTGGATGCTGTATGCCTTCGACCACATGGACCGCAACGGCGACGGTGTGCTGACCGCCGATGAACTGCCCGGTGGCAAGGGCAGGCCGATCACCCGCGAGCAGCAGCGCCAGGTGATCGTGCAGCGCTTCCACAAGCAGGACGCCAATGGCGATGGTTTCCTGGATGCACGCGAACTGTCGGCGCCGCCGCGCTGACGCTGCGGTAGCGCGATCACCGGTAGCGCCGGGCCATGCCCGGCGGCTTCGCATGGCCCGGCGTAGAATCAGCCCATGCCTGAACTGCCCGAAGTAGAAACCACCCGCCGCGGCCTGGCGCCGCACCTGGAAGGCCGCCGCGTCCACGGGGTGATCCTGCGCCGCGCCGACCTGCGCTGGCCGATTCCGCCGGAGGTGGCCGATCTGCTGCCGGGGCAGCGCATCGACGCGGTGCGCCGGCGCGCAAAGTACCTGCTGCTGGATACCGCCGTCGGCAGCGCCGTGCTGCACCTGGGCATGTCAGGCAGCCTGCGCGTGCTGCCGGGTGATACCCCGCTGCGCGCGCACGACCATGTGGACATCAGCCTGGACAATGGCCGCCTGCTGCGCTTCAACGACCCGCGGCGCTTCGGCAGCCTGCTCTGGCAGCCGGCCGGCGAGGTCCACCCGCTGCTGCAGGGGCTGGGCCCGGAGCCGCTGGACGACGCCTTCGACGGCGACTACCTGTTCGAACGCAGCCGCGGCCGCAGCGCACCGGTGAAGACCTTCCTGATGGACCAGGCGGTGGTGGTCGGGGTGGGCAACATCTACGCCGCCGAAAGCCTGTTCAAGGCTGGCATCAGCCCGCTGCGTGAAGCCGGCAAGGTCTCGCGTGAACGCTATCGTCGGCTCGCCCGCGAAGTGAAGGACACCCTCGGCTATGCCATCACCCGCGGCGGCACCACCCTGCGCGACTTCATCAGCCCCGATGGCGCCCCGGGCTACTTCGAGCAGGAGCTGCTGGTCTATGGCCGCGACGGCCTGCCGTGCCCGCAGTGCGGGCGCCCGCTCAAGCACGCGATGATCGGCCAGCGCGCCAGCGTGTGGTGCAGCCGCTGCCAGCGCTGAATCTCTTCATGCAGCGGACGCGGGCGGCGTTATAGTCCGCACAGCATCCGCTGCGGGGGAGGTTGCGATGGACGAAGGACCGGATATCACTGTCTGGCTGGATGCCGCGCGCGGTGGCGACCGCACGGCGCTGGACCGCGTGCTGACCACGCTTTACCAGGAACTGCACGGCATGGCCCGGCGCCAGCTGGCCGGCCAGCAGGGGCGCACCCTGGACGCCACCTCGCTGGTGCACGAGTCCTACCTGAAACTGCTGGGCAGCCGCGGCGCGGCGCGCTTCGAGGATCGCGCGCACTTCTTCGCCTATGCCGCCTCGGCCATGCGCAGCGTGGTGGTCGACTACGCGCGCAACCGGCTGGCACGCAAGCGCGGCGGCGACCTGAAGCGGGTGGCCGAGATCCCCGAGAACAGCAGCAGCGGCGTGCGCCTGGACGAAGACCTGCTGGCGCTGGATGTCGCCCTGGAGCGCCTGCAGGCGGTCGATGTGCACCTGGCGCGGGTGGTCGAGCTGCGCTACTTCGCCGGCCTGTCCGAACAGGAGATCGCCGAACTCAGCCAGCGCTCGGAACGCAGCATCCGCCGCGACTGGCAGAAGGCGCGGTTGTTCCTGCTGGCGGCGATGCGCGGCGACTGAGGCGCGCAGGCCGACTATGGATGCCGCGCGCTGGCAGCAACTGTCGTCCTGGCTGGACCAGCTGCTGGAGCTGGCCCCGGAGGCGCGGAAGCTGCGCCTGCAGCGCCTGGCCGAGCATGACCCGACCCTGGGCCGCGACCTGGAACACCTGCTGCTGCAGGAGGCCGACAGCCAGGAGTTCATGGCCCAGCCGCTGTGGACCGCACCGCCACCGGGGCGCGCCGGCAGCCAGGTAGGCCCTTACCGCCTGCTGGGTCCACTGGGCGAGGGCGGCATGGGTGAAGTCTGGCTGGCCGAGCGCTGCGACGGCCTGTACCAGCGCCAGGTGGCGCTGAAACTGCTGCGCAGCGGCGTGGCCGACCCCGGGCTGCGGCAGCGCTTCGGCCGTGAGCGGCAGATCCTGGCCCGCCTGCAGCATCCGCACCTGGCCCAGCTGCTGGATGCCGGCGTGGACCAGCACGGCCAGCCCTACCTGGCGCTGGACTACGTGGAAGGCGAACCGATCAGCGACTACTGCCGGCGCCTGCAGCCCCCGCTGGAAACCCGCCTGCAGCTGATGCTGCAGGTCTGCGCGGTGGTCAGCCATGCCCATGCCAACCTGGTGGTGCACCGCGACCTGAAGCCCTCCAACATCCTGGTCCGCGCCGATGGCACGGTGAAGCTGCTCGATTTCGGCATCGCCGCGCTGCTCGACCACGACGATGCCGACGCCACCCACCCGCCCACCGAGGTGCGCGCGTTCACCCTGCACTACGCCGCGCCGGAACAGGTGCGCGGCGAGGCGGTGACCACCCTCACCGATGTCTACTCGCTGGGCGTGGTGCTGTTCGAGGTGGTGACCGGGCACAAGCCCTACCGCCTGCGCCGGCACAGCGATGCCGAATGGGAACGGTCGATCCTGGACGTGCAGGTCCCGCGCGCCTCGGCGCTGCTGCAGCGCCTGGCCGACCAGCCGGGTGCCGCCCGGCGCGCGCTGCAGCGGCAGGCCCGGCAGCTGCGCGGCGACCTCGACGTGCTGCTGGAAAAGGCGCTGCAGAAGGATCCCGCACAGCGCTACGCTTCGGCCGAGGCGCTGGCCGGCGACCTGCAACGCTACCTGCAGGGCCGGCCGATCCAGGCCCGGCCGCCCGGCGTGGGTTACCGGGTGAACAAGTACATCGGCCGCCACCGCTGGGGCGTGGCGCTGGCCTCGCTGGCGGTGCTGGCGCTGCTCGGGACCACCTCCGTCGCGCTGTGGCAGGCGCGCCAGGCGCAGGTGGAAATGGCCCGCGCGCAGGCGATGCAGGATTTCACCGTCAGCCTGTTCGACAAGGCGGCCAGTGAGCGCCATGGCCATTTCGACGTGCCGCAGCTGCTGGCCACCGGGCAGCAGCGCGGTGAGGCCGAGCTGGCCGACCAGCCCCTGGCGCTGGCCGAACTGGAAGGCGTGATCGGCCGCCTGCGGATCGGTCTGGGCGACTACCAGCTGGCCCTGCAGACCCTGGACCAGCAGCGCCGGCTGCTGCAGCAGGTGGACGACGTGCCGCCTGCCCTGCAGCTGGAAGCGGTGACCCAGCGGGGCCGCGCGCTGCGCATGCTGGGCCGCGACCGCGATTGCCTGGCGCACCTGCAACCGCTGCAGCCATTGGCCACCAGCGAAGCCGACGCCTTGCCGGCGACGGTGGCCGAGTTCCACAGCCAGCTGGGCCGCTGCCAGGCGCAGCTGGGCAATGCGGACGCGGCCCGCGCGTCATTCGAACAGGCCCTCGCCCTGCGCCACGAGGGCATCGGGCAGCGCTTTGGCCGCGCCGAATCGCTGGCCGACCTGGCCGGGCTGGATGCCAGCGCCGGCCACCTGCCTGCGGCGCTGGCCGGTTACCAGCAGGCGTTGGGACTGCTGGACCAGCCGAGCGATGGCCGCAGCCCACAGGTGATCGGCCTGCACCGCCAACGGGGCGAAGTGCTGGCGCGGCAAGGCCGGACCGAGGCTGCTGCCAGCGAACTGGACCTGGCCTGGCAGGCGGCACAGGATGCCTGGGGCCCGCGCCATCCCGAGGCGCTGGTGGTGCGCCGCGCCCGCGCGATGCTGGCCCTGCAGCGCGGGCAGGGCGAACAGGCAGGGCAGGAGCTGCAGCAGGTCCAGGCGCAGTTGCTGGCCGCGTTGGGCCCGGCCCACCGCGAGGTGGGCCAGGGCGAGTTCGCACTGGGGCAATGGGCCAGCGATCGGGGGGATGC